>NZ_CBRA020000080.1:0-19212 GCF_000469945.2 Paenibacillus sp. P22
CGGAGCTGCAGGCCAGTCCGCCTCCCAGCGGACTACCTGCCGCTGTGGAGCCGGCTCCGTTTCTCCGCGTTGGCGTTCCGCTTCGGCTGCGCATCCTGCCAGCATCTCCGCAGCCTGCCGACGACCGATGCTCCTCAAACCGGTTTCTTCCCACAGCTCCGCAGCCCGGACGGCCGTATCCAGCGGAAGTTTGCCGCATGCCAGCACTTCCTCGGCACCAGGACGAGCATCCTCTCCAGCGGCGCTGCAAGCCTCCTTCCTCCACTTCGCGTTCAGCAACCACAGCCGATCGATCTCCGGAACGATGGTCAAACCCGCCTGCCAATTCCCCGACAACGATCGGCTGATGTATACCGCTGCCTCCATATGCTCATCCTCCCTCACGGAACCGCATGCCCGGGCAGGAGGACGCAAAAAAAGCACACCCCTGCGGCTCGCCGCCGACGGGTGTGCTTCACCTGTTCCGCTCTTAAATAAATACAGCCCTAGTATAACCGAGCTTGCGCCGATTGGCTATTCAATCTTTCTGCGTCTCGACAGCGCAGGCTCCATTCCTTCTCAGAACGGCAGCTTGAACCAATCCTCGGGAAGATCCAGATCCACCAGCACAGGCTGATCCTGCTCCCTTACGATTCCATGGCTGCGCAGGCTCCACAACAGCCTGTCGCGTCCACCTTTTTCGGAGTCCTCGAGGGATCGGCGCTTCGAGGAGGCCGAGGCACCGCCGCTTCCCTTCCATGCCGCCCCAGGCTCGCCAGCTTTGCTTCCCGTCCATGCCGCTCCAAGCTCATCCGCTTCGCTACCCGTCCATACCGATTCAAGCCCGCCAGCTTCGTTTTCCACCCAACCCGCTCCAAGCTCATCCGCTTCGCTTATCCATGCCGATCCATGCTCACTCGCTTCGCTTCCGACCGTTCCCATCCGACCTCTCTCCGATTCGGATTCCGATTGTTCTCCCGCTCTCTCACGAATGTTCCCGCTGTCCATGTCGGAAACGGTCACCAGCCGAATCCCGTCTCCGAAACGCGTAGCGATATAGGCGGTATCATCTGTCGATCCTCGATCCCACACGGTAATCCGGACAGAAGTTCCCGTCAGCTTGGAAAACCGGTGAAGCGAACGGATGCATCCTTCCAGCCGCAATTCATCGTTCCGGGTCATCAGAATGTAATGCTTATCGGCACGGGGAACCTTGGCCATGACGTAAGAAGCCATATGAACCGCTGCCGCCGCAACGCCGTAACAACCAATGACGCCGAGCAAAATGTCTATCATGGGCCGCTTCTCCTCTCACGCGGCATCGAAGCCCTCGAACCCGGCCGGCCTAGCGTCATGGCCGCGCCCGCGGAACGGCTCGAAGGGGGAATGCCGTGACGGATACTGTACCATATGCCTTTTTCGCTCTGGGCGTTACGGCGGCCGGCATGCATCGGCGATAAAAAAGAAGTTCAGGAGAATATGCGGATCGAGTTCATTCCACTTAGCGGAGGTACAGGTATATTCGTTCCTAATGACGGGGGTATGTTCTACATGACGGGTTTATGGAAAATGTTCCTGCATGACGAGGTGCGGGTGCAATTCGTTCAAGCTTGAGGATGCCAAACAAGAAACTCTTTCCGTCCTAATGAGTTTGTCTTTTGTCTTTTGTCTTTTGTCTTTTGTCTTTTGTCTTTTGTCTTTTGTCTTTTGTCTTTTGTCTTTTGTCTTTTGTCTTTCGCCTTTCGCCTTTCGCCTTTCGCCTTTCGTCTCTCCCTCCGCCTGCAAAGCGAACAAGCCAAAACCCCCGGAGAGACATCTCCGGGGGTTTTGGCTTGTTATGTACCGTCCAGGCTTCGCAGGCTTTAGAGAGTCACCCATCCGTATTTGATGGAGTTGATGACAGCCTGGGTGCGATCGTCCACTTCCATCTTCTGCAGAATGCTGGATACATGGTTTTTGACCGTCTTTTCGCTGATGAACAGGAATTCGCCGATCATCTTGTTGCTCTTGCCCTCCGCCATGAGGCGAAGCACTTCCGCTTCGCGCCGCGTAAGCGGATTGTTCTCGCCGGCGACGAACTTCACGCCCGTCTCGCGGCTTGCAGCCGCTCCGGAGTTCGCGCCCATCTCATCGAGGTAAGTCATGCGGCGCAGCTGGTTGATCAGCTTGCCAGTCACCTTGGGATGAATGTAAGCATGTCCCTGCACCACCGAACGGATCGCATTGATCAGCGACTCCGCCTCCATGTCCTTCAGAAGATACCCCGACGCGCCCTTGCGCAGAGTTTCGAACACGTAGCTCTCGTCGTCATGAAGCGAGAGGATGATGACCTTGATATGCGGAAACATGTCCCGGAGCCGCTCCGTTGCCACAACCCCGTTCTCGATCGGCATATTGATGTCCATAAGCACGACTTCCGGCTGGTGTTGATTGCAGAACTCCAGAACCTGAATTCCGTCGCTGCATTCCCCGATCACTTCCAGGTCCTCTTCCATGTTCAGGATGCGCTTCAAGCCTTCCCGGAAAAGCTGGTGATCGTCGGCAATCAGCAATTTGATCTTGCGCTTGCCTCCTGCTGCCTTCAGGTCCATACGCTATGTTACTCCTTTCTTTGATCCACGCCTGTAGGGATATGAATCGTTATCCTGGTGCCTTGGCCGCTGGCGGACTCAAGCTCCATTCTTCCCTCAAGTAGCTCCACTCGCTCCCGCATTCCCATCAATCCGAAATGCTGGTTGATCTTGGCCCTCGATTGAATCAGCTCCGTGTCGAATCCGCTCCCGTTGTCCTGTACCGAAATCTTCACCATTTGCGACTGATAGGTCAGCTCCAGCGAGACAAAGCTCGCGCTCGCATGCTTCAGCGCATTCGTGAACGCCTCCTGGACCAAACGGTAGATGCCTGCCTCCATCGCGGAGGGAAGCCGGATTTCGCGGCCGATTGTCTCGAACACCGTATGAATTCGCGTTTTTTCCTCAAAATCCTGCACATACTTACGCAAAGTGGGAACAAGTCCTAAATCATCTAATGCCATAGGTCGCAAATTGAATATTATCTTCCGAATTTCTTCCAATCCGGAGCGAACCTGTGCCTTTAAGTCTACTAATTCGTGCTGGACCATTTGGAATTCCTGCTTGGCGAGCATTCTTTCTGCAATTTCCGTCCTAAGCACTAGATTCGCGAGCGACTGCGCCGGACCGTCGTGGATCTCGCGCGCGATCCGCTTGCGCTCCTCCTCCTGGGCCAAAATGATTTTGAGCCCGATCAGCTGGCGGTTTTTGGCCGATTCCAGAATACGTGTCACTTGCGTCAGATCTCCGGCAAGGTATTCGAGCACGACATTGATCTGGGAATGGATCGTCTCCGCTCTCTCCACCGAATTCTCGACGTTTTTGACCCGCTTCTGCAGATCGTCCCTGCGCGCCTTGAGATAGGTTTCCTTCTCGCGGAAGACCATCAGCTCCAGCTGCAGGCTGGTAGCCTTCTCATAGGCGTTCTTGATATCTTCTTCCTTATAGCGAACGAAATCCCGGCTTACCTCCGTAAGCCGAATACGCGCAAGGCGGTACTCCATTTCCAGCTTGTCGACCTTGTCGATCGTCTGGATCGTTTCCTGGAGCACCTGATTCAGCTCCTGTTCGAGCGTGACCAGTTCCTTGCGCGCGGATTCGCAAATTTCATAGATTTGGTATTTGCTTTCTTCCATGACTTGAATCGCGTTTTTAATAACGCGGTCGATGTCCACAATCCGGTGATCCACAGTCATCACGGCTGCCTTTCTGATGCTGGAGATTCCTGCCGCTCCATTCGTTTCAAGCCGCACGGTCCGCCGCCAACCAGCGACAGCGGGCAAATGCGAGGAAACGAGAAGAAGGTATCTATGAAAGATACCTTCCTTCTCTTCATTATGAAAGGGACAGGTCCCCTCTATCATACCACAGCAGGCGTGCTGGGATTTGTATCATTCGACGGTAATCCTTTTGGTTGTTCCGTCCCATTTTACCGTTAGGCCCATCTGCTCAGATACGAGGCGGATGGGGACTAAAGTCCTGCCGTTCTGTTCGATCGGCGCGGTATCAACGGCCACTCGCTTGCCGTTCGATACGAGCTCCTTGCTGCCGATCACCATTTCCAGCAGCTGGCCTCCCCGCAGCACGGATACGCGTTTTGCGGCCGCTTCGTAGTTCACCGTGCTGCCGAGCGAGCTGGCGACAAAGCGGAGCGGGAGATACGTGGTACCGTCCTTGATGTAAGGAGCGGAGTCCAGAGCCGTCGTTTTGCCGTCCACCATGGCGGTCTTGCTGCCGGCCTTCATCTCGATCTTCACGGAGGCCGGAGCCGGCAGCGCTGCCGGGGCATCCGCCTTCACATTGTCAAAGGCCATCTGTCCGCTCGCGGCGCGCTCGTCGGCGCCTTCCTTCAAGCTTGCAATATACAAGCGAGTCAGCTTGACCGGATACTTGACGGCTTTTCCGGATTCGGCGAGATTCACCTTCAATGTTCTCCAGCCGCTCCAATCGACCGTCTTGGCCAGCGTGAGCAGATGAGTCGCTCCTGCGGCATCCGTCAGCTCCGCCCTCGCCCAGTTGAGGCTCGCATCGCCATAGACGTCGACGCTGATGCCCGAAGGCGTGCCCGCGATCGGAACGCCGCCGCTGCCCATCATCGCGTACGCGGCTCTCGTATCCGTCGTGCCTGCGGAGAAATCATAGGACAAGGACAGCGCGTTGGTCGCATTGGAGGCATCGAGTCCGCTCAGGAGGGACGTGCTGCCGGTGACGCCTGCCGTAGAGGAGAACGATGCCGCCGGAGATGCCGCATCGAAGTCGGCGACTACGCTGCTGCCGCCGCTTTTCGCGAACGGAAGCACGGCGGAGAAGCCGTCGTAGCGGGCGATGGCGTATCCGATGGCCGCTCCGCCCGCGACGGACTGAACGGTCAGCTTCTCGCCGTCGCGGGCTGCCGCAAGCCCTTGGAATTCCCATTTTACGGATTCCGGCGGAACGGTATATTTCTGCCCGCTGCGCAGCGTAACCGTCACAGGCACGGATACCGTCGCGCCGGCCTCCAGCGAAGCCTGGGCGCTGCCGATGCTCATAGCGGCGATGTCGTCCGCTCCCACCACCGTCACAGGAAGCGTATCCTCAGCCGAGCCCGACTTCACGGTAATGCTGCCTTGTCCCGCCTTCGTCGGGGTGAAGGCGTTGCCGTTCCAGCTGCCGCCGATTTTGGACGAGCTCCACTTGGCGCTGAGGCCGCCCGGCTCCATCGGGTTGTAGTATTGATCGTAGGCTTTCAGCGAATAGGTGCTGGACTGGCCCAGAAAGAGCACTCCGGAGCCGCTTGCCTTGATGCCCTTGATCGCGCCTTGAGGAGCGATGCTGAAGACGCCCAGCCCGTTGGAAACCTGACGCATCGTCGTGCCGTACTCCGTCGGATGGGCAAGCTGCAGGCCGAAGTCGCCGAGCGGACGCGCGACCATCGTCGTCGAGCCGCCGCCGTCCAGATTGACTCCTTTGTAAACGCCGATGCTGACCATCGCCTGCTGGAGCTCCGCAAGCGTCAGGCCCGAGCTGCTGCCGTTCGTCTCCGACGTGATGATGAAGACGGATTTGCCGTCGGCGGAATAACCGAGTGCCGTGCGGGAGCGAGCGGAGGTGCCGCTGATCGACGAGACGCTTCGCGAGAACGTCGCCGCCTTGCCCCCGTCCACGAGAATCGTATGCCCGCCGACCATCATCTCGAAGCTGGCCGGGTCGGCTTGCTGCTGGGTCGTCAGGGACTGAAGGGAGTAGTTCGCGTTCACCGCCGTGCCCGGCTGCAAGTGATCGCGCACGAATGCGGCCGCCTTGCCATGCGCACGCAAAATGTACCCGTCAGCCGGCGGCTTGGAGGAGAAGGCGGCGCCTTCCGATATCTGCTGCACGACTCCGTTCTGGACGAGCACCTCCGTAGGCGTCGCATAGCTCGCTCCGGCCGGACGGTCTGCATCCATCCAGGCGCTCGTATACATGAACAGCGAATCGGAATGGGAATTCGTCTTGGCCGGATACTCCGTCGTGTAGGAGGACTGGTTGAGTCCCGCCAGCGTGAACGTGGAGCCGTCGGCGGCTGTGACGCTTCCCTGGAACTGGTAGCGGTCGATGACCGGCTTCTTGTCCTTGGTGACGCCGAACATGTACATGCCCGTCAGCTGCATCGGGCTCGTCAGCAGGCTGCCGCTGAGAATCTCCGCGCCCATCGGGGCCCCGTCCGTGGAAGAGGTCTGGAAGTAGTCGGCATTGACGCCGGCAACGGCTCCGGAATTTTTGGCCATGCTCATGACGCTGCCGCGGTCGGTGACGACGCCCTGAGTATTGTTGATGGCGTTCAGCTTGACGTATGGATTACTCAGATCGACCTTGATGACGTGGATATTGGCCTGCACCGCTTTGCCGCTGCGCGTGCCCTTCCACAGATAGTCGATGCGCTGGGCGCCGGAGGTGACCATCTCCTGGTTCGTGACCGTCAGCTTCGCAGCGCTTTCGGCCGCATGGGCGACGGATGGAGACAAAATGGACGGAGCGCCCGGCAGCGCAGGCGCAAGCGCCAGCAGCGGCTGCACGATGAGGGCAGCGCCGAGCACGGTAACGAGCATCCTGCGGCCGCCGCCGAGCGGGCGAGGATGCTTATATGTAGGGGCCGAAGGGGCGTGGACAGCCGTTTGATTCTTTTCTTTGGACATAAAGATTGCAACTCTCCTATCTGGATGGCACTCATTCTGCGATTCTGAAACTCTGTCAGTACGAATGAATAGACTTCCAGAATGGGAAAAAGTTACGACCAAAGAGGGTCTGATAGAATAGTCCTTTCAGCCTTTCGACAATGATTGACTTTTTCTATGTTAATAATCTCTTAGAATGAAGGGAAGGACCTATCGTTTCCTCCCTGCGATCTAGTAGGGCTGCTTGAATAAAGACCATGTCCGCGGCATGCTCCTTTCCTGCTTTCAATCGTTTCCGGGCAAAAAAAAAAAGAAGCCGCCCGGCCGCATCCGCGATGCCGGCAGGACAGCTCCCGTTCTTTCTACACGTCGATCATGCCGAGGTACAGCAGCATTCTCTTGATCATGACGGCCGCCTCTGCGCGGGTCGCCTGCCCCAGCGGAGCGAACGCGGTGGCGGTCTGCCCGTTCGCGATGCCCGCAAAGACGGCTTTGGCCGCATACGGCTGCGCCCAGGCGCTGATCTTGCCCTTATCCTTGAATTTCGCCAGGTAAGAGGCATTGTCCTTGGCCGGGATGATCTTCATCTCGGAGGCTTCGATGGCGCGAACCATCATCGCCGCCATCTCCTGACGGGAGATGGCCGCGTTGGGACGGAATTGCCCTCCGCTCCCTTGTACGATGCCGGCAGCCGAAGCCGCTCCGACATAAGAAGCGGTCGCCGATCCGGACGAGACGTCGCTATAGGCCGAAGCCGAGGCGCGGTCGCCTTTGAGGCCGAGGGCCCTGGCGATGTATTCCGCGAATTCCGCCCTGGTAATGTTGGCTTTGGGCATGAAGGAATTGGCGCTTCTGCCCCTCACGATTGATTTGGAAGCCAGAGCGGCGATATCGTTCTTCGCCCAATGTCCGTTCACGTCGCTGAGCACGGGGGTGCCTCTCACGACGACGAAGACGCCGCCGGACTTGTGCTTGAACGTCACGGACAGCCCGCTGATCCGGGTCGGCACATAGCTCAGCATGGCCGTTTCATCGTCGAGGAACACCGTGGACGCAGATGCCGGCATCAGGCTTGAGGCCGTCTGCAAGGTCGTGGAGGCATAACGGCTTAGACCGTTCAGCTTCTTCCGGTCGGCCGAAGTCGCCGACGTCCCGATGACCGATATGTCGAGGCCGATGACGCTGGAGGCTGCCTGCAGGCCTCCCTTGGTGACGGCGTTCTGCAACCCCCCCGCCAAAGTCGCTGGATTCTCGTCGATCGACAGCATGAGATAGCCGGTAGGACCTCCTGCATTGAGCAGGGAGGCCGTTCTGGCGAAGTCGATTCCTTGGAGAGGAATCACCGTGGAGATGCCATTGTACTGCAGCTCGAAGGAGGCTGTCGCCGAAGCGGCGAGCACCTGCTGCAGAGCGAGGATCGGCAAGGCGACTATGCCCGCCTTCTGGCCGTCCGGCACCTTGAAGATGACTTTATCCGTACCCGAACCCGCACTGCGAGCTTTCTGATAAGCGAGAATCAGGCTGTCGCTCAGTACCGAATAACGGCTGGCCGCCCTTCCGGCCGGGGATACGTCCTGAGTGACCGTAACATCCGTCAAGGTCAGCTGGCCTGCAACTGCCGGCTGCGAGCCCGAGCCGGATGAGGCTCCCCCTTGCTGGCCTGTAGCATTGGTTGCGGATGCCAGCAAAAGCGATGCGGCGCTGTCCCCTCCTATCTGTCTCAGCGGGTTGTAAGTCGGCGGCGTGTAGGTCACGGTTACAGCCTGTCCCGACGTCACCGCGCGGCTGAGCTTCAGAATGACCGACGAACCGGCGATGCTTACGCTGTTCACAGGAACGAGCACGCCGTCCGCACGGATGGAATACTGGCTAGGAGCCGGCGCGGATGCCGGGTCCAAAGCTCCGGAGTAAACAAGCGTCAGCGTGTCTCCGTTCGCCATGCCGGAAAGATAGGTCGGAGTCGTGCTTGCCGTGAACATCGATGCCGGCACGCCGCTGAAGGAGTCCGCTTCGTTTCCAGCCAGATCCGCCAAGGCTGGACTGCCCTTGGAGTAGCTGACGGTAAGGCCGACGGATGCATTCAGGCTGCCGCTCAGCTTGAGTGTCACCTTGCTGCCCTCAATGCTTACTCCTGAGACCCCGATGGAAGACGTCCCGTTCATGACGGTGAAGCGGCTGGAGGAAGGCACCTTTGCGGTATGGAGGCCTTCGTTGTAATTGAGCGTAACGGTATTTCCTCCTGCGATGATGCTGCCGAGCACCGGCTTCGTCGTATCGAGCATGTTCTGGACATAATAGGTGCTGAATGCCCCAAGCGGATTGCCCGCTTGGTCGACAACGGGAGCCGTGCCCGGAGAGTAGTTGACGTATGCGCTCCCTCCGCTCGTGGACGGGCTGCTCAAGCGAAGCAGAAGGGTCGACCCCGATGCGGTCGCTTCCGTCAGCTGAACATAGGAGCCGTTGACGTAAAGGCCGAATTGGGACAGGGCTCCCGCCTGCAAGGCCTGGACCGGCTTGCTGAGCTGGAGGGTGACGTAGCTTCCGTTCAGAACGCCGCTCGTCACCTTGGGCAGCGAGGAAGTCTCGTCATATTGGATCTCCTTGCCGGTAAAGCCCGACGCGCGTACACCCGACAGGCTGCGGAGCGCGGGCATGCCTTCTCCCGGGACGGAATAAGAGACCGTTATTTTCTGGCCGCTGAGCACCGGGGACCGCAAAATAAGCGTTGCCGTGCTGCCGCTTACTTCGACTCCTGCGAGCTCGCGGGCCGCAGGCGAATCATTGACGGTGACATAGAAGCTGGCCGGATAAGGAATCGAACCGCTGTCAAGCTCCATGCCGAAGACCAGCTGAATCCTGGTCGAGCTGGCGGCTGCCAAGCTGCTCAACGAAGGCGTGCCGCTGCCGCTCGCCATCGTCGTGAATTTCCACTGGTATTCGTTCAGAATGCCGCTGAAACCGTTGCCGGCCAAGTCAGTCACGCTGTTCACCCCGAGCTCCACATACAGCTGCGTCGATCCTGGCAGCGCGGCATCCGGTTTAAGTAGAAGCGCATTGGCATTATCCGGCGCGATGGAAAGGGAAGCCGGGTAAGTCTGGGTGGAGCTGCCGCTCCGGTGAAGCAAAGCTTTGGCGCCCGGCGCCAGCCGGATGGCTTCGTTGAATACGAGTCTAAGCGGCGAGACCGTCGACACGGACGTCGCTCCGCTCACCGGAAGCATGGATACAATAGAAGGCGGCGTTGAATCCCTATTGACCGTGAAGGGCCATGCGCCGCTTCCGCTCATTCCCGCATATCGGTTGCCGCTCTCGTCCAGGAAGGCCTGATTGCCGATCTCGACATAATACTTGGTCCCTTCGGAAAAGAGGATGCCCGGATTGATCGTGATGACGTTGCTTCCGAACCCGTTCAGCAGCTCCGAAGTAACCGGAATCGTCGCCGCTGCCGCACCGCTTCCCGCATTCCTTATCGTCACATAACCGGTTCCCGGGAATACGTTCTTGTCGAATGTAATCCGGAGCTTGCCGTCCAGCGCCCCCAGAATGCCTCCAGCGGCCGGCTCCAGCTTGGCCATGGCAGGCGGCTGCCCTGCAGACGGGCGGGTCGTGAACGTCCATTCCGCCGCGCTGCCGATGCCTGCGAACAGCATGTCTCCGCTGCGGAAGGCTCCCGGATCGACAAGCACATAGTATGCCGTGCTTCCAGCCAGCTGCCTGTCCAAACCTGTTTCGACCGTCCCGTCCGGCTTGTATGTCATTCCCGATGTATTGAGGCTAGTGACGGTGACGTTGTCCGCGACTCGTTTCACCGTCATGTACTTCGGCGAATTCGGCGTGCTTCCGGACGTTACCGTCTTGTCGAACTTCAATCTCAAGCCCGTATCCAGCGCAACGCCTGCGGATCCGGACGAAGGCTGCTTATCCACGATGCCGACCGGAGAGCTTCCCGTCGTGAAGCTCCATGAGTAGGCTGGACTCTTGTTGCCTGCGGCATCCTGCACCCAGCCTGCCGGAACCTCGATCCGGTATTCTTGTCCCGGAACGAGAACGGATGGGGGAACGATCGTCAGCGACTGGCTTCCGCCGCCCGTGACGGCCGGGGACACTGCGCTGACGGCCAAGGCATCGCCTGTCGTCCGGTTGACCAGCTGCAGCGAGCCTTCCGAAGGGTAGACGACTTCACCGTAGTTCAGCTGCAGCGTAGAGAATACCGGCACGCTTCCGCCTTGCGGAGAGGCGGACACAACGTCGGGAGCGGTTGTATCCGGCTCCGCCGCACTGAAATTCCATTCCGACGCGCTCGATATTCCGACGAACGGAGCCCCGTTTGATGCATTGGCGAACACTCCTGCATCCAGCAGCACATAATAGGATTCGCCTGAAGCAAACGGCTTATCCGGCTGGATCGAAACCCGGGTGCCTTCCACCTGGACTCTTCTGTCGTCGGCAGTGAACCTCGCCCATTCCGTGTTGTCGGACACTTTGCGAATGCTAATGCCTGCGCTTCCGCTTCCTTTCACGACCGCCTCGTCGAAGGTCATCAGCAACCTCGAGTTGGCAGGCACCCGTACCGCGTCGTCCGCCGGCAGCTTGGCCGACAGCAGCGGCCCTCCCGCTGCGGCAGCGGCTTGCCTTACCCATCCTCCTGCAGGCAGACAGGCGTTTGCAAGCATGAGCAAAGCCGCTGCGCCAATCATGATCGTTCTGCTTTTTCTTCCAGCCAACTGAATTCACTCCCCGATTTGTAACCCATTGTAGTTACTTTGTCGGTATCCAAATAAGGAATGTTTAGAATTCGCTGGAAGTTGGCATCCTATGGGCAACCATCTTCTATGTCCGTGTTCGGGGTCCTAAGCGGCTCAAGCAGGTTGAGCATTCATGAACGGAGCGAGTATTTGAATGCAAAAAACCCCCGCTCAGGCTGAGCGGAGGTTATCGGAAACACGATTACACGAGTGCGGCTTCCTGCTGAAGCAGAGCGGCTTTGTCCACGCGCTCCCAAGGCAGATCGATGTCCGTACGGCCGAAGTGGCCGTATGCAGCCGTCTTTCCGTAGATCGGACGGCGCAGGTCGAGCATCTTGATGATGCCGGCAGGGCGCAGGTCGAAGTTGGAGCGGATCAGCTCGACGAGCTTTTCCTCTTCCACTTTGCCGGTGCCGTACGTGTCCACGTTGATGGAGACCGGATTGGCTACGCCGATCGCGTAAGCAAGCTGGATTTCGCATTTGTCGGCCAGGCCGGCAGCGACGATGTTCTTCGCCACGTAACGGGCCGCGTATGCCGCGGAACGGTCGACTTTCGTCGGATCCTTGCCGGAGAACGCGCCGCCGCCATGGCGAGCGTAGCCGCCGTAGGTGTCGACGATGATTTTGCGGCCGGTGAGGCCGGCATCGCCTTGAGGTCCGCCGATAACGAAGCGGCCCGTCGGATTGATGAAATATTTCGTGTCTCCATCAATCAGTTCCTGAGGAACGACCGGAGCGATGACATGCTCGCGGATATCCTTTTGGATCTGCTCCAGGGAGATCGCTTCGTCATGCTGCGTCGAGACAACGATCGTATCTACGCGGACCGGCTTGCCGTCCTGGTATTCGATCGTTACTTGCGTTTTGCCGTCCGGACGAAGGTATTCCAGCGTGCCGTTCTTGCGCACTTCCGCCAGGCGGCGGGCAATGCGGTGGGACAGCGCGATCGGAAGCGGCATTAGCTCAGGCGTTTCGTTCGTTGCAAAACCGAACATGAGGCCTTGGTCGCCTGCTCCGATGTCTTCGTTTTCTTGCTGGATGTCTTTGCCTTCGCGGGTTTCGATCGCGGCGTTGACGCCTTGGGCGATGTCGGCCGACTGCTCGTTGAGAGAAGTCAGAACCGCGCAGGTGCTGGAGTCAAAGCCGAACTTGGCGCGCGTATATCCAATTTCCTTGATGGTGCGGCGCGCGATTGCGGAGATATCCACGTAGTCGGCACGGCTGCTGATTTCGCCGATAACGAGCACAAGGCCCGTCGCTACGGATACTTCACAGGCAACGCGGGCATAGGGATCCACTTCAAGGAAAGCGTCGAGAACTGCGTCAGAAATCTGGTCGCATATTTTATCGGGATGGCCTTCCGTTACGGATTCCGAAGTAAACAGGTGTCTTCCTTTAAGGGACAAGCTGATCGACCTCCTAGAACCATATAATGAGAAAAGTCCTGAACAAAAAATCAACCTTTTCCCATTGGAAAAGGTCGTTAGACAACTCTTCTAGGACACTATAATAGCGGAACTGTCGCATAGTGTCAATGGACGGCAATCCTTGGTAGTTTTTGGAGAATCTCCTTTGGACCGCGTCTTCAGGCGATTTTTAGAGTCCGTAGAGGGATTGCTCGGCCTTGGCGACGAGACGCTTCGTAATCTCGCCTCCCACCGATCCCGCCTGGCGTGTTGCCAGGGAAGACCAATGCACCGTCGGCTGCGAGCTGTACCCGGCCTCGCCGAGTTCTCCGGCGAATTCGGTATCTCCTGCTCCGGGAGCAGGGGCGGAGTACAAGCCAAGCTCTCCGGCAATTTCGTACTTCATCTGATTGAGGATTTCCTTGCTTGCAGGCACGACAACGCGGTTGGATCTGGCCATGATATACAACACCTCCGGTAAGATTGGATAAGGATGTGCATATAGAATGCCTCGGGGCTGGAGGCTCTAAGCGTCGAACATATTGTCACTGAGGGAAAAAAATAACTATTTGCCAAAACCGCAAATAGTTAAGGGAATTCGGAAATTAATAGGAGTTCCAACTGGATTTCAATTCTTTTGATTTTCCAAAAAGCAGCCATTTGTTTAATTGAATTCAATAAGTCGGCAGTCCACCTTGGGGCTAATCCTCTTAAACACCTGTTAAGCCGTTACGGCATTTACGCCATCACGCCATTACACCATTTTAATAGAATCTACGGCTGCATCTTGATTTCATAACTGCCTTTGACCATGACCGTCAGCCCTGTCTTCATGCCGGGAGCGCTCGAAACGCCTCTTCCTCCGCGCGGAAACAGAATCAAATGGTTTTGCGGCACAGCAGCCCCCGACTTGATGTCGATGCCGTCCGTTACGTCCGCGATGCCGTTGCTGTCCGGGCTGTACGCGACCGCTTTGCCAGCCCGCACGACAACTTCCGCTCCATCGGCGGCGATCAGCGTTTTGCCTGCCGGCACGTTGATGACCTTGATCGCGCCATCGTCCTCCGAGCCGCCATCCGTGCTGCCTCCGCCCGGTGTCGCCGTCGGCTTCGGAGTCGCAGTTGCGGCAGGCGTTGCTGTCGAGGCAGGCGTTGCCGTAGGCGCGCCTCCACCTGAGCCGCCGGAGCCGAGACCCAGCTCGGCCAGCCTTTGGTCGACGTAACTCTTTGTCACGACCGGATCTTCAGCCGTACCGGGAACTGCAGCTGCAGACGAACCGGCGGCGCCGGTCGATGCAGCCGCGGATGCGTCTCCTCCGAGTGAGTTGGCCAAGGTGGTCCAGTGCGTCCCCGTCCATACGCCGGCCGCAAGCGTCAAGGTCAGCGTTGTCCATTTCAAGCCCTTTGTCCCTTTGTTGCCCATGCCTGTCTTGTCTCCTTCCATCTCTTCTCTTTATATGTAGTCGTTCGTCTTCATGCAAGACCCCTTCAATAATCTACCACTCTACTATAATTCAACTTTCATGTCCAGAATTGCTCCGCTCAGTTGGGATATGTCTATTGTCAATCACATTCAAAAAAAAGAACAGCCGCACCGCTTTTTCCGGTACGGCCTCATACTACTATTACTCGCTAATAATGAACCAAGGATATTCTTTTGAAGCAATTCGAATCTGAGAGCCCTGGAATACATCGTATAGATTAAGTCTGTATTTGCTGTTCGATTGAAGCTTCGACTGAATATCCGGATCGCTGAAGAAAATCTTGAAGTCGATATCTTGCCCCTCCTTCAGAATATCGTCCGTTGAACCCTGCACTCCGGCACCAATCTGGAAGGTTTTGCTGACCGTAGTTTTGTTGTTGTCTTGATTGACAACCTCAACCACTAGCTTATGGGTCCCCGCAATCGCTTCATATTGAGAATCACGCTGAAGACTGTACGTAGTTTGTAACCTAAGTCCGTCTACCGTGTACAAATCCTTCGCATTGAGGAAGAGCGCAGTCTTTGTCAATGACAGAGAATACCCGCCTATTTTAAGGTCCTTCAACGAATTTGCCGTTTCATCCGCCGCAGAGCCTATAAAAGTATAGGCAGTCGGTTTTGCCAAGACGCTAGCAGTTATCGGTGTTGAAGGATTTGCTGTGCCGGTCGAACCTGAACTGCCCCCGCTTGATGGCTGCTCAGTCGATGGCGGGGCCACAGATCCGGTAGAGCCTACCGTTTGTCCGAGAACGAGTTGATAGGAATCGCCGCTGAACGCCCGAGGGAGCTGCGCCCACGCTGAGAGAAGCGCTTTTCCTTCTGGACTGATCCGATCCTTCAGCTCTGCGAACTGAATAGGCACGGACAGTCCATTTTTATCCACCAAGTACCCGCCTATAGATGCGATTTGCGCCGTTCTCGCTTCCTTATTGACGGCCTCCAGCTCCGTGTAGAAGGTCTGAGCGGCATCCGATTTGTAGATTGCTGTCCTTTTAATCGAAATCGATGACTTCTGCCCTGTACCGTCGATAACATACGGTGTTCCAATTGTGCTCGTTTTGATCTCCGACAGCTGCTGGCCAGTGAACTGATAAACCATTTTGCCCGGTTTGTCTGCCGCAGGCTCCGTGCTCACGAAGGAGATCTGCTGAATGCTCGTGCTGTACGGAATTTCGGCAGAGACGATTGCTTCAAGCGTAGCTCCTGGAGCCAACGTAACGCTCTGATCAAGCGAAACCGCCTTTTGTTCCGTTCCGATGCGGACACCGTTGACCATAAAGTAACCCCCGAGCACCGGAATCTGCTTCGCCACGCTGCTGGTGTTGGTAATGCTCATGTTTGCTACGAGCATATCGTTGTCCTGGTTCGGCATCCGGTTAATGCTCTTAAGCTGGACACTATAGTCGTTGTAGCTGAAGGCCGAACCCAATCCGCCCTCTTGCGATGCTGCCTGCAGCGAATAAGCACCGATAACATAGGACTTTACTTTTTCCGTTGCGGTCGATTTCATTAGAAGCTGGGAGTCGGCTATTGTTACACTGGACGGAACGTTTCCGCTTAGACTAATTGTTTTGGCTATCCCTGGCAGCAACGATGCATTTTCTTCTTTTGTATAGGTCAGAGCATAACTGGCTCCTGCCTTCGTCACAAGAAAGAAATCGAAGGCTCCCGTGGCAGCCGAAGAGGTCCCGGTATTGGTTAAGCTGAAATCGATGGATAAAGCCTGACCTCCCGAGCTTTGATTTAGAAACGCCTGACCAGCTGTTGTTGTCACCGGTTGTCCATCCATGTAGACGACTCGAGGCTGTCCTGCTTCGGACGGAGCTTGCGTCTTCAGCGACGGCAGTGAAAATACTCCTGTGGGCAGACTGACTTTGCTGGCCTCGTCATTTATGGACACGACCATCGATAGCGGTTTGGAAACAACCGAAGCCGGAATCGTGGACCGAAGCGTGATTACCTTCCGCTCTCTCGGCTGGATAGCCAGCCCTTCCAATCCTACCGCCGAGACATTGTACACGGAAAGGCTCTGAGTTTGGAGGTTGAAAACCGTCTTTGATAAATCAATGACCTGCTGACCAACGTTTTCCAGAAGATAGTTTATCGTCACATATCCATTATCTTTATCCTTGGTAATAAAAGCTTGCTTGACGGCCCCTTTCAATTTGCCGCTGCCATAAAGCATCGTTCCTGGCTGGTAAGGGGCAATTTGATCCGAACCTTGAGCCGGGTAGGCAATCTTGCCCAAATTCCGTTCATAATTAGCTGCAGAGAAATCCCACTTTACGACCTCAAACACCAAGTCATTCAGCTTCGTTGCTGAATCGATGACTGCGTAATAAGTTATGTACTGGCTCGTATTGGCCGGGACGGAGGTTTTTTCCTTATCCCCTTCAATAACTGTGGATTTGAATGATTTTCCGGATTTGCTCTTTACTCTCAGCCAATAGTCGGAAAGGTCCAGAGACTTGGAGGCTGTATTCGTAATCATAACCGTGTAAGCAAGTACTTTTCCTTTGTCCTGCATGAGAAAATGAGCATCCCGTATGCTTAACCGACTGGTAGCAGATAAGGATACAGCTTGCCCAGACAGTGTGACGGATTTGGCCGCAGCCGCTTGAGCTTGATGAACGATGAAAATACTTTCCCCGCCTTGCAGCATCAGCCCGGCTGCCATAATGCTGGCGACCCCTGACTTGATCCATATCGAACGCACTTTCATTCCTCCTATTGCCATATATGGTTTTAGACGCAAACCATGCATCGATTGTTTCGTCTAAATCGCGAAAGGCTAAAGGAAATAAAAAAAAAGAGCAAGCAGGAATTCCTGCTTGCTCTTTTTGGTTAAGCTTCAATTATCCTACGAGAACTGTTGCAGTTGCGATAACACCTGCGGAGTTAACGTAAGTGATCGTTACAGAACCTTTTGCTACGCCATGAACCGTAGTTCCGGATACCGTAGCAATTTTTTCGTTGCTGGAACCGATTTTAGCGGAAGGAGTAACTTCAACGCCATATTGGTCTTTAACCGTCAGGGCAACCTGTACGTCGCCACCGATAGCTACGGAGTACTCGGATTTCTTGAACTCAGCCGTTTTTGCAACTGGAGCGTCCTCGGAAACCGTTACTTCTTGAGTAGCGATAACTTTGTTGTTGGCGTTGTAAGCCGTAATCGTAGTTTTACCAGCTTTTTGGCCCGTTACTTGGTTGTCGCTGGATACGGAGAGAATCGACGGATCGTTGCTCGATACGAATGGAGCTGCGTCGGATTTCAGGGCTACTTCTACGCCGCCGGAAGTTTTGCCGACCAGTTTAACGCCTTTCGTGTATGCGCCGACCGTTTTAGCTGCATATACCGTACCTACGGATTTGATGCTGTACGAGCTGATGTCGGAGGATTCTACGACATTAACCGTGAAGCTGTAGGCTTCTGCGCCAGCCGTCGTGGACGTTACTTTTACAGAAGCGGATCCTGGAGCCAGAGCTACCAGCTTGCCGCCTTCGTATTTCACAACGTCTTTGCCATCCGTAACTTCTACGTTGTACGTGTTGGCAGCAGCCGTATCCGTACCGCCGTAGCTGTCAACCAGCACGATGTTGTCGCCGTTGAAACCAACGGAAGCGCCGTTTTCAAGCGTCGTAGCTACATCTTTGATGCCGTTTACGCCGACCGTCGAAGCTGCTTTCACAACTTGAACGTTCAGGGTCGTAGGAGCGACTGCTACGTTAGGAATGCTGCTTACAACGTAAGCATAGCCTTCCGATGCGAAGGTAAGCTCCAGCTCGCCTTTAGCGTTGACGTTTTTCGTAACCGGGATGTTGGAAGAGATGTTCAGGGATCCGTTATCCAGGTATTTTTGAAGGTCCGTTCCTTTGATTTCGTTGCCGAATTGATCAGCGGCTACGAACGGGAAGGCTGCAGCTTTGCCAGCTTGAACGATGCTAGCGGAAGCTCCCAGTTGGAAGCTCTTGATGGAGCCTGCACCATTAACGACAACGTTGATGGACTTGGATACGCCAGCTTTAGGGTTGCTGATAACGATCGTAGCCGTGCCAGCAACGCCAGCGTTGAACTTGATGACGCCGTCTTTGTCAACGATCAGCGAGTCGATGATGCGGTAGTCGCTGATGGAGATGAACAGACCGTCTTTTACAACATAGTTGCTGTAAACGCCAGCAGTTGCTTCAGCAGGCTTCAGGTTGACCGTGCCAGCCGTCAGCTTGATCGTTTGGCCGCTTGCGTCTTTCAGCGTCAGAGGAAGCACAAGACCTTTGTCTCCAGCGGAGATGCGGGTTTTGTCTTTAAGCGGCTGAACTTCGCCGAGCTCGATGCTCGTAGCGGAGCTGCCCGTTACGACTTTCAGAGCTTTCGTCGTTGTCAGGCCGCCAGCTGGGTAGACAGCCGATACGTTGATCGTGTCGCCCTCTTGCGTTTTCGTCAGGCTGCCTACAGCCTGGCCGTCGTTCACGAGGTTGATTTTGCCGTTGGCAACGTTGTAAACCGTACCGCGGGTGCCGTTGACAGCCGTGATGTAGTTGTACGTGCCGGAAGTAGCCGTAATGTCTTCGTTGAATTGGTTGAAGACTTTTACGCCAAGATCGACGTTGTCAGCCAGTTGAAGAGCTGGAGTCGTGATGTCGATTTTGGAAGCTACGCTTGCAGCGATTTTAACGGTGAATGGAGCGTCCGTTCCTTTGACCGTTACGGTGTAATCGCCAGCTGGCAGATATACAGCGGACAGAACAACGGATTTGTTGTCGTCTGCGAATTTAGCCGTTACAGGGAACGAAGTCAGGCTGGATTTAACTGCGAATCCGCCGTCCAGGTATGTTTTTTCCGTAGCGGACAGAGCGCGGTTGAATTTAACCGTGATCGCTTTAGCGCCCGATTGAGC
>NZ_CBRA020000081.1:0-28357 GCF_000469945.2 Paenibacillus sp. P22
TGTGTATATCCAGAATTTGCGAGAAGAGGAAGAGGTTCCTTCTGATGATTGATAATCCATGGAGCAACATGGCTAAGTCTACTCAAAGAAGAGTGGTTGCAGATACAATCCATGATATCTATTGGATTGTAGATCTTAGTGGGAGTTACGGAATACAGTTTGCTTTAAAAAGTCTGAACGATATTGGTGAATCCAATATTAAACTCAAGAATATTCAGGTAATTAAAAACAAAACTGAAAAGTCAACGGAATACTACTTGATTTTGAATGACAAAATGGAATGGGAGATTTTTCTTACGCTGTGTTTTGATTTAGTTGCGACAATTAAAAACTCAACACTTGAAGAAGCACTAAAAACTCTTGAGACAAGATTGATAAGGTGGCAGCTGCTTTTAAAACAACCTAAAAACTCCTTTACTCAAGAGCTTCAAATGGGTTTGTATTCGGAATTGTTGTGCTTAAGAGATATAATTTTAAAAAAAATCCAATACTCTTCTTCAAGGAGTTGATGCTTGGGGGGGGCCTGATTCTGATAAGCAAGATTTTATTTTGGGCGAGGAAGCGATCGAGATAAAGTCCTATAGAACTTCCAAAGCGAAAGTCATAAGTATTTCTTCGATACATCAATTATTCTCAGATAAGAAATTGTTTTATTTGCTGGCCTACTCGTTATCGACGAATGACTTGGGTGAGACAGTAGAGGATGCTTCGAATAGTATTAGAAAAGTTTTAATTCAAAATCCTGAGGCTCTTGAAATATTTGAAGAGAAATTAGTGAAGTACGGTTTCATACCAGAGATTATAGATTTTCAGCTTAGCAAATTTTCTGTGGATAGACTACAAGCATATCAGGTGAAGGATGAATTCCCTAGAATAATTCCTGAACAGGTTCCTGCTCAAGTGAAATTTGTTAAATACTCTTTAGATCTAACTAAGTGCAGTGATTTTGAGGTTGATATAGCAGTTGTATTGGGAGGAAATGCAACATGATTACATTGAAAGAATTCCACCAGGATTTTTTGCAGTCTATTTTATCCGATTCGGAAAGCCGAGGATTGTTAAAATCCCAATCCTTTTTTGAAAATGTTTGCGAAGAGCTGGTAAGCTCAGGAGATTTATCTGTCAACTACACTGCGGCGGAGTATAACAAAACAGGTATCGAAATTCACGGTTATGATTTCGATGAAGAGCGAGGCATACTATCACTACTAGTCCATCAATTCTTTCAAGAAGATGAAATGAATACTCTTACAATGAGCCAGATCAAAACGAAAATCAGTAGAATAAAAGGTTTTTTTGAATTTTGTGTGAGTGGGAAATATAGATTTATGGAAGAAACGTCAGATGCATTTTCTATGTCATATAACATAAATAAACACTTCGAGAGTAAAGAAATCAAAAAAATGAGGATTGTCATCATTACAGATGGGAAGGCTACAAAAAACTTGTCTTCTATACCTGATGAAATCATCGATAATATCACTACTGAATTTCGTATCATAGACATTGAGTATATATATAAACTGTTTTTAGCGAGCAATTTCAATACTAATTTTGAAGTCGAAGTGGATCTGCCCTGTTTGACAATTCCTACAAACACAGAGGAATACAGATCGTATTTGACCTTTATAACCGGAGATGTTCTTGTTGAGATCTATGAAAAGTTCGGGCAAAAGCTGTTTGAGCAGAATGTAAGAACTTTCCTGCAATTCAAGGGAGGTGTCAATAGAGGAATTAAAAACACAATTGAACATACTCCAGAAATGTTTTTTGCTTATAACAATGGTATAACGGCGACTGCTTCAAGTGTAGAAATAAGAGAGAATAGAATAAAAAAGCTCAGCAACTTTCAAGTTGTCAACGGAGGCCAAACCACATCAGCTATATACGCTGCAAAAAAGACCTCAAAATTTGATGTATCGGATGTATCCGTACAAATGAAGCTGTCTGTAGTAGAGAGCAATGAAAAACAAGATGAGTATGTCTCAAAAATATCGGAGTACGCTAATACTCAAAATAAGGTCAATAAATCCGACTTTTTCTCGAATAGTCCTTTTCATAAAGAAATGAAGAATTACTCGAGAAGAGTGTGGGCCCCTACCTCTGGAGGCTCTCAAAGAAGAACACATTGGTTCTATGAAAGAGTCAGGGGAGAATACCTGAATGAGCAGGCATACTTGACTAACTCTGAGAAAAACAAGTATCAGCTTGAAAATCCCAAGTCTCAAATGCTTGATAAAACTTTTCTTTCGAAAAGCGAGAACGCATGGCTTCAACGGCCAGACACAGTATCCAAAGGAGCCCAGTATAGCTTTGTCGCTTTTGCTGATCATATAACCTGGTGGTTGGAGAAAGATGTATTGGCTATAACGGAAACCTACTTCAGAGATGCTGTAGCAAGAGTCATATTATTTAAAACGGTTGAAAAACTGATTTCGAATGCGGAATGGTATGACAATGGCTTCAGGGCACAAACTGTTGCGTATACCATTTCTTATTTATCGTATATTGTTGAGAAATCAGGACATCATTTTAACTTCAACCGGATTTGGGAAGAGCAATCAACTTCAAAACAATTAGATGAGATATTAAATGTCATTGCAAAGGCAGTTTATATCGTAATCACAAATCCTCCACCAGGATCAGCCAATGCTGGGCAGTGGTGCAAAAAAGCAGGATGTTGGGATGCTGTGAAGCGAATGCCATTGAATATCGCTATTTATTCAGATTTGCTTATTGATAACGAAGAAAAGGTAGTCATTAAGCGAGAAGATAAAAAAGAAAAGCGGATTGACAATGGAATTGAGATGCAAGGATTTGTCGTCAACTTGCCGATGGAAGTTTGGCGGAAATTGCTCAGCTATTACAATATCAACTTCAAATCGATGGGAATTTCATTCACACAGTTAGACATACTCAAGAAAATGGCGGATGGAGCATTATATCCTCCGTCTGAGAAACAAGCGAAAGTTCTTTTCAACTTATATGATAAGGCTCTAAAAGAAGGAGCGATTGCTTGAAAAGAAGTTTGGGAAAGTATCATCTGGCAGTTGCGAGACATGCAAGGTAGATTTAAAATTGTGTTACTATCTGCTTAATTGTTTGAATGGATTGAGAGGTGCCAGGAATTGTATCGTATACTTGATTTATTTGCAGGAGCGGGCGGTATGAGCCTGGGATTTAGACAGACAGGAAAATTTGAGGTAGCAGTAGCAATTGAGAAAAATGAAAATGCAATGGGAACCTACAAAATCAACCATGGCAGTTCGTTTGAATCCGAGAAATGGCCTAGTGATATTCTTGGGGTTGATTTCAAAAATCTTAAAGATCAGTACGGAGATATCGATGTTGTGGTTGGTGGTCCCCCTTGTCAGGGGTTTTCAAATGCAAACCGCCAAAAGAACCATATTGTCAGTTTAAATAATGGACTTGTAAAAAAGTATGTAGAAGCCATCTTATCATTGCAGCCTAAAGCCTTTGTTATGGAAAATGTACGTATGTTGAAATCAGAGACTCATCGATTTTTCAGTTCGCAAAATGATTGCTTAGAAATAGAAAGGCTTGGAATCTCAAAACGAAAAGAAGAAATTATCCTTTCAAAGGGAGAGAGTCCACTCTCAGATATAGAAACATTTTTCTGCGACAAGGAAATTGTGAATGAGCTAGTTTTGACCGACAGTACTTTTCATTTGCTGAGGACTTTTTATAAAAATTCGTTTGATACCGCTAAACGTTCAAAGACCTTGGCAACTAAGGGCAAGAAGTGCTTGCAATTGCTGGCGAGGATTCCCAAGAGAAGTGAAGTGGTTTCAAGCACTTACGTGGACTTGGAGAATTCTGCTATTGATTCGTGCAGGAAGTATGTGAACGGAAAAATAGGGTTTGCAGAAGCGGCTCCCTCCATAGACTCTTACATTGAGATTCAGAAAATATTGAAAGGTTCCAAAGAGCTGTTTGACAACAACATTATCATAGACAAGGCAATATTTGATTCAACTGGTATTAGAGTTGAAACTAGTTCCTATTCCGTTGTAGAGTACCTCTCAAAAAGTCTCGGCGAGCATTACAATATTGCAGATGGAGTTTTGAATGCAGCATGGTATGGGGCTCCACAGACACGAGAAAGGTACATTTCACTTGGAATCTCTAAAAAACTAAAAGTACTGCCGAGGCTTCCAGATCCTAAGTACAAGCCATCAGCATACAGGACTGTCTCCGATGCAATAAAAGATCTTGAGTCGATAGAGCCGTCATTTGATGTCGAGAAAGCGCCGCTAGAAGTCAAGCCTTTACAAATTGCTTCTAGGCTTTCCAGCAGTTTGAGGGATTCGGAGCTACTTTTCAATCATGTAGTAACAGAGACGAGAGAAACAGCGCTGAAACGCTTTGAGTCTTTAAAACCGGGTCAAAACTTTCATGATCTTGATTGGACTCTAATAGAGAACACATACACAAGTCCGGAAAAGACACAGAACTCAATTTATTTGAGGCTGGATTATGACAAACCATGCGGGACTGTAACTAATGTAAGAAAGTCAATGTGGATTCATCCTACTCTGAATAGGGCTATCAGTATAAGAGAAGCGGCGAGATTGCAGACTTTTCCAGACAGTTTCGTTTTTGTCGGTTCTAAGGATTCTCAGTACCAGCAAGTGGGCAATGCTGTGCCTCCAATAATGGCTAAAGCGATTGCCGATGTTCTTGCCGAAATTATGCAATGCTCTGAACAGGAGGCTGATTATCCTGACGGATCATTTGACCAAGCAACAACGAAGCCATATGATGTCCAAGATAAGAGGGAAGAATACCAAGCCGGAATTAGTTGTAAGGAGTTATCTTCACCAAAAAGGATTTCGGTATAGGCTTCATGTCAAAAGATTGCCCGGAAAGCCAGATCTGGTTTTAACCAAGCATAAAGCGTTGGTTTTTGTGCATGGATGTTTTTGGCATGGGCATGAAGGATGTAAGTACTTTAGGATTCCTAAATCTAACGTAGAGTACTGGAGCAATAAAATTCATGCCAACATTGAACGAGATAGAGTCGTAGAAAAAGCGCTTCAAGTCATGGGTTGGAATGTTATCGTTCTGTGGGAATGTGAACTTAAAAAAGATCCAAATGAAAGATTGGACCTTTTAGTGCAACAGATTAAAATGAGGCAATGAACTCAGCAAGAAGAACCTGCACCGAAAAATCGGAAGCAGGTTCTTTTGTTTAGAGCCTCTATTTTAAGCTATACATAAGGAGCCATAACCATGCCCACTTACAACAAACTCGTCCGTGATCTGATCCCGGCTATCATCATGGAACAAGGACTGGAGCCGAAACTCCGCCTGCTGGACGAGGCGGAGTACAAACAGGAGCTCCGGACCAAACTTACAGAGGAAACCGGCGAATACTTGGCTGCAGAGACCGATGCCGATGCCGGTGAGGAGCTGGCGGACATTCTGGAACTGCTGCATGCCTTGGCTGCGACGCATGGCCTATCGCCTGAGCAGCTTGAGAGCATCCGCACGGACAAGGCTGTCAAGCGGGGCGGATTCCGTGATCGAATCTACCTAATCGAGGTTCAAGATGCCTGATATCAAGCTCATCACAGAGAATCTAGCGGATGAGCTGATTCCCGGTATCCAGCAGGCTTCGGGCATTTATATCTTGACCTCGTTCGTTATGGAATCCGGCGTCCGCATCCTCGCCCCGCATCTTAAGGATGCTTTGGAACGGGGATCCGAAGTCAAGCTGCTGGCTGGAGACTATCTGTTCGTCACGCAGCCGGAGGCGTTGCGGGAATTGCTTCTCATTCATCCTGGCATGGAGGTTAGACTGTGGCGCAGCCGGGGTACGTCTTTCCATCCGAAGGCGTATCTGTTCGACTATATGAACGGCCAAGGCAAATTCATCGTCGGCTCGTCCAATCTGTCCCGCTCCGCGTTCAAGATGGGGCTGGAGTGGAATCTGTCGGTCAACGCGCAGCTTGAGCCGTTCACATTCCAGGAAGCGCTGGACAAGTTCATGCGCCACTTCTACCACGATCAAACGAATGCGCTGACCGAGGGCGTGATCGCGGCCTATGAGCAGGAGTACATACGCAATCGTCAAAAATACCCGAAGCTCGTGCGGCAAATTGTCGAGGAGGAAGAAGCCGATCTGGGCGGTGCTGCGGTCAGCGGAGGCGCGGTAAATACAGACAATGCCGTTGACGGCGGTTCTTCATCCGAAGCGTCTGCTCTGGTTCCGCGTCCTGCGCAAGCCGGTGCTCTCGAAGCGTTGGAGAACGCGCTCGATGAAGGCTACAACCGGGCGATGGTCGTCATGGCAACCGGTCTCGGCAAGACTTATCTGGCGGCATTCTTCGCTCGCAATCGGTTCCGGCGCGTCCTGTTCATCGCCCATCGGGAGGAAATCCTGCTTCAGGCGAAGCAGTCGTTCCTCCATGTCATGCCGGACAAGTCCACCGGGCTCTACAACGGCACGGCCAAGGAAGGCGAGGCGGAGCTGGTCTTCGCCTCGATCTATACGCTAGGAACTAAACGGCATCGCGAGCGGTTCGAGCCGGATGCCTTCGACCTGATCGTCGTCGATGAATTCCACCATGCCGCATCCAAGTCGTATCAGGCGCTGCTGGACTATTTCCTGCCGGGGTTCCTGCTGGGCATCACGGCGACTCCTGAGCGTCTGGACGGCAAGGATGTGTATGCGCTATGCGATGGCAACGTGGCTTACCAGATCCATTTCACCGAGGCGATTCAGAAAGGCTGGTTGAGTCCGTTCCGCTACTATGGCATCTATGATGACACGGATTATTCGCAGCTTACCTGGCTAGGCAACGTTTATGATGAAGCAGAGCTGCTCGCTGTCCAACTGCGGGAAGAGATGGCGGAGCGCATTTATGACGCTTGGCTGAAGCATCGGCAGACGCGGACGATCGGGTTCTGTTCGTCGATTGCGCAGGCGAATTTCCTCTCCCGGCATTTCTCCAGCCGCGGTGCAGTTGCACGAAGTCTGAGCTCGGAGTCGAGTCCGGCTCAGCGCCGGGAAGCGGTCCGGAAGCTGGCGGAGGGCGAGCTGGATGTGATCTTCACCGTGGATCTGTTCAATGAGGGGGTCGATATCCCGTCGGTCGATACGCTGCTGTTCGTGCGGCCGACGCAGTCGCTGACGATCTTCACCCAGCAGGTAGGCCGCGGCCTGCGGCTGCAAGGGGGCAAGGACAGCTGCGTGATCATCGATCTCATCGGGAACTACCGCAATGCAGACATTAAGATGAGCTTGTTCGATACGGGAGCTGGCGGGGAAAAAGGCAAGCGCAGCGGTATCTTGCCGACGGTTCCTGCTGGATGCATGATCGACTTCGAGACCGGTGTCGTTGATCTGCTCAAGAAGCTGGCACGCAAGCGGCAGCCGCGCAAGGAAAAGCTGCTGTCTGCATATCGGAATCTCAAAGATGATCTGCAGCGGCGGCCGACTTATCTGGAGCTGCATTTGCACGGTCGGGAGAACAGTCGGGAGTACAAGCAGGAGTTCGGCTCCTACGTAGCATTTCTTGGCTGGGCGGAGGAGCTGAAGCCCCAAGAGCAAGAGGCGCTTGCAAGCTATAAGGATTGGCTGCTGGAAGCGGAGGGCACCGGCATGACGAAGTCCTACAAGATGGTGCTGCTGCTTGCGATGCTTGAAAGAGGAGCGGAGCGCTGGCCGCAGCCGATCACCGCGGTAGAGGCGGCACCGTTCTTCCATCGGTATCTGACCGAGAAGGAGTATCGCCGCAAGGTGGATATGTCCGACAAGCAGTCGCAAGCTCTGCTCGATTATAACGAGAAAAAGATCGCAGCCTTGATCGAGGAAATGCCGATGAGCAAATGGAGCGGGAGCTCCAAAGGCCTTGCGACTTTCGACGAGCGCGGTTTCGGCTTCAGCTTGGACATCGCTGTGTCGGATCGAGAGGTTCTTTTCCGCTGGACGAGAGAGATTTGTGAATACCGCCTTCATTCCTACTTTGAGAAGAAAGCTGAATAGTGGGTTCGGTCAGTCCGACCTGACCTTCATGGGCTTCCGGGGATTTCCCCCGGGAGCTTTCTTTGCAATCAAACAAACGTTTGAGATCCTCTGACAAATCAGCTTGCTGCGATAAGTGGCCAATGAACATTTGCCTATAGGAGGAATAGGCATGCATCCAATGAGAAGCGGTCGTCTTTGTTCCCGAATTTCAACCGCTGAAAGCGGCAAATAGAAGTGAAATTCGGGAACAACAGCGATTTGGAGAATGTTTTCCGCCTGCAACGGCACTTTTCAGAAGCCTCTTTGAAAGGAGCGGTCTATTTTTTCCGCAGCTAGGTTTTCTGATAAGGCCTGCCAGCGTAGAAATGAACATGAGGTCCGTAATTCAACACATCGCTAAACCGATCGGAGAAGGCCATAATAAATAGGCGAGACCGCTCCGGCGCAGAAAGGCTCTATGCCGAAAGGGATACACAGTCAGCCCGGACGGTATCGCAACTATACCCGCAGCGGGGAGGGCAGAAGGCTGCGGCATGATGCCGCAGAAAATTGTAAGCGTTTACGGCTTGTCCTCTATCATTCTCTCTATTATTAAGGAGGCAATTGACGAATGGCAAAAACGAAACGCGCCTCAATGCTGCTGCTTGCCCTGGCGCTGATCTTCGGATCGCTGTCGCTGCATCCGAATGCGGCTGAAGCGGCGACGAACCTCGCGCTCGGCAAGTCCGTGGCGGCAAGCGGCTACGCGGATGTCTACCAGGCATCGAACATCAACGACGGCAATGCATCGACTTATTGGGAAAGCGTCAACAATGCTTGGCCGCAATGGGTCCGAATCGACCTCGGAAGCTCGCAGAGCGTCGGCCAAGTCGTCCTGAAGCTGCCTTCGGGATGGGAAGCCCGCACGCAGAATATCCTCATCTCCGGCAGTACGAACGATTCTGCTTATACCACTCTGAAAGCCGCCGCCAACTACACCTTCGATCCCGCCAGCGGCAATACGGTCACCGTCTCGTTCACGGCGGCAAGCGTACGTTACGTGAAGCTGACGATCGCCTCCAACACCGCTTGGCCGGCTGGCCAATTCTCGGAGTTCGAGATCTACGGCGGAACCGCCCCGACACCAACACCAACACCAACACCAACACCAACACCAACACCAACACCAACACCAACACCAACACCAACGCCAACGCCAACGCCAACACCGACACCGACACCGACACCAACACCGACACCAACCGTCATACCAACGCCTACAGCCACCCCGACGCCGGGTCCCGGCTCGAATCTTGCCCAGGGCAAGCCGATCTCGGCCAGCTCGACGGTGTATACCTTCGTAGCGGCCAACGCCAATGACGGCAACACGGCTACTTATTGGGAAGGCGCCGGCGGCTCCTATCCCAACACGCTGACCGTCAGCCTGGGCGCGAATGCTGCCTTGAGCTCGATCGTGCTGAAGCTGAACCCCGATTCGTCCTGGGGCAAGCGCACACAGACGATCCAGGTGATGGGCAAAACCCAGAACGGAAGCTCCTTCACGAGCCTCGTCGCCGCCAAGGACTACGTCTTCGATCCGGCTACGGGGAACACGGTGACGATTCCTGTCTCCGGCACCGCGAGCGACGTGCAGCTCGTCTTTACGGCGAACACGGGCTCCTCGGCAGGCCAGGTCGCCGAGTTCCAGGTCATCGGCACGCCGGCTCCGAATCCGGATCTGACGGTTTCCGCTCTCACCTGGACTCCAGCCTCTCCAGTGGAAACAGACTCCGTGACGCTCACTGCTGCCGTCCGCAACATCGGAACGGCGGCATCGGCCGCCACGAAGGTCAACTTCTACCTGGGCAGCACTTTGGCCGGAACAGCCGATGTCGGCGCTCTTGCGGCAGGCGCTTCCGTCAACGTGCCGCTCAGCATCGGGGCCAAGGACGCAGGCTCCTATCAAGCGACCGCCAAGGTCGACGAAAACAACGCGGTCGTTGAACTGAACGAGAACAACAACAGCTTCACGGCCTCGTCGCCGCTCGTTGTCAGCCCCGTATCGAGCTCCGACCTCATCGCTTCCAGCGTGAGCTGGAGTCCGGGCAATCCGGCTGCAGGCAATACGGTCAGCTTCTCGGTCATCCTCAAAAACCAAGGAACGGCGGCATCCGCGGCCGGCGCTCACGGCATTACGCTGACGCTGTCGGACGCAACGAGCGGAGCGGTGCTGAAAACGCTCACCGGTTCCTACAGCGGCACGCTTGCGGCCGGCGCTTCGACGGCTCCGATCAGCCTCGGCACCTGGACGGCCGTGAATGGCAAATATACCGTCAAAACCGTCATCGCCGTCGACGGCAACGAGCTGCCGGTCAAGCAGGCGAACAACACGAGCACGCAATCGTTCTTCGTCGGACGCGGCGCGAATATGCCGTATGACATGTACGAAGCCGAAGACGGCGCTACGGGCGGCGGCGCCTCCGTCGTCGGGCCGAACCGGAACATCGGCGACATCGCCGGCGAAGCTTCCGGCCGCAAGGCGGTCACGCTGAACTCGACCGGCAGCTATGTGCAGTTCACGACGAAGGCGAGCACGAACACGCTCGTCGTCCGCTTCTCCATTCCCGACGCTCCCGGCGGAGGAGGCATCGACTCCACCCTCAACGTGTACGTGAACGGCAGCTTCGCCAAAGCCATCCAGCTCACCAGCAAATACGCCTGGCTGTACGGCAATGAAACGAATCCCGACAACAGTCCTTCCTCCGGCGGACCGCGTCATATTTATGACGAGGCCAACATGATGTTCGACACGACGATTCCGGCGGGCAGCACGATCAAGCTGCAGAAGGATGCAGCCAACACGACGAACTATGCGATCGACTTCATCAACCTGGAGCAGGTGGCCCCGATCGCCAACCCGAACCCGGCGAAGTACGTCGTTCCGGCCGGCTTCACGCATCAGGACGTGCAGAACGCGCTGGACAAATTCCGCATGGACACGACCGGCACGCTGGAAGGCGTTTATCTGCCGGCGGGAACGTACTCGACCTCGAACAAGTTCCAGGTCTACGGCAAGCCGGTCAAAATCGTCGGCGCAGGCCCTTGGTATACGCGCTTCACGGCGCCGGCCAACCAGGACAATACGGACATCGGCTTCCGCGCCGAAGCGACGGCCAATGGCTCGACCTTCTCCGGCTTCGCCTACTTCGGCAACTACAAGAGCCGCATCGACGGACCGGGCAAAGTATTCGACTTCTCCAACGTGGCGAACATGACGATCGACAACATCTGGACGGAGCATCAGGTGTGCATGTACTGGGGCGCCAACACCGACTACATGACGATCAAAAATTCCCGCATCCGCAACACCTTTGCCGACGGCATCAACATGACCAACGGCAGCACGAACAATCTCGTCTCCAACATCGAGGCGCGGGCGACGGGCGACGACAGCTTCGCGCTGTTCTCGGCGATCGATGCAGGCGGAGCGGACGAGAAGGACAACATCTTCGAGAACCTGACCTCGATCCTTACCTGGCGCGCGGCAGGCCTGGCGGTGTACGGAGGTTACGGCAACACGTTCCGCAACATCTACATTGCCGACACGCTCTGCTACTCCGGCATCACGATCAGCTCGCTCGACTTCGGGTATCCGATGAACGGCTTCGGCGCTTCGCCGACGACCAATCTGCAGAACATTTCGGTCGTCCGCTCCGGCGGCCATTTCTGGGGACAGCAGGTATTCCCGGCCATCTGGGTGTTCTCGGCGTCCAAAGTATTCCAGGGCATCCGCGTCAGCGACGTGGACATCATCGACCCGACTTATGTCGGCATCATGTTCCAGACGAACTACAGCGGGGGCCAGCCGCAAAACCCGGTCACCGACACGATCTTCAGCAACATCTCGATCTCTGGTGCGCAGAAGAGCGGGGATGCCTACGACGCCAAGTCCGGCGTAGCCATCTGGGCCAATGAAATGCCTGAACCCGGCCAAGGGCCGGCAGTCGGTTCCGTGACATTCAACAACCTGAAAATGACGAACAACTTCACGAATATCAAAAACACGACCTCAACGTTCAAGATCGTGGTCAACTGATATCGACATGCGCGAGACTGCCCGCCGGATACATCCGGCGGGTTTTTTTGGCTTGGCAGCCAGCCTATCAACGACGATGCTCTATCATTCCTGCGTTCTCATCCCCGCAATCAATCGGTCGAAATAGAGCTCAATCGAGGAATAATCTTCATCCATCCATTTTTCATAGAAGACCTGATGCTTCATGGTCTTGAAAAAGTCCATCAGAGCTTGCTTCAAGGTCATATCTTGCAGCATCAGCCATTTGGGATCCAGCAGCTTCCGAAAGACAAGATCGACCTGGGTCAGATAAAGCCGCGTATTGATGGGATAAAATACCCCGAGCTGAATGCCGCTCTCGAAGTAGTCGGACAGCTTGATTTTGCAAAGCTCTACGGCTTCAGCAAGCTTGACGGCCAAGCTCGGATACGTCGCGCTCAGATCCTGAATCAGAACATCCGTCAAGTAGTAAGACAGCTTGATCGTGAGCTTGAACGCCTGGGCGAAGGATTCGTTGTAGAACCTCCGCTCCTCGGCGGACGGCTGCGAGAGCCGCTCCGGCGACAGCCTCGGCGGAGCTTCCGACAGCATTTGATCGGATACGAACGCCGCGAATTTGTGGACAATGCAGCCCACAATTTCATCTTTGGAAGCAAAATATTTATACATCGTCGCTTTGCTGATATCCATATATTTGGCCAGTTCATCCATTTTGAGCGGGCTGATGCCATGCTTATGGACATAGGGCATCAAGCGCAAGACAAGCTTCTCCCGTTTCTCGAACAGCGGATCAAATGGGGTTTCCGACATTTTAACACACCTCCAGGTTGGCCCCTTTAGTATAAATCATCTCTTCTTGAATATAAACGTGATATACGAATTGAACTTTTTTTATAAAATTAGTTTACTTTGTATGGTCTCCTATGCTACTTTAGGGGCAAGAAAATGAATACGCTTGGGGGAGATTGTCATGTCCACACAAACTGGAGAGTCCTTGCCCGTTCGTTCGCTTCTGGCTCCGCTGATTGCGATTGTCGTCGGGCTGTTCATGGTGATTCTGGATACGACGGCGGTGAACGTCGCTATTCCGGTACTGGCGGATGACTTGCATAGCAAGCTGAGCTTGATTCAATGGACGATTACGGGCTATTCGCTCGCGCAGGCTGTCGTCATTCCGATGGCGGGATGGTTCTCCGACCGGTTCGGGGCGAAGCAGACGTTCATCGTCTCGATTATCTTATTCACGGCGGGATCCATCCTTTGCGCTTTCGCGGGCACCGCAGAGCAATTGATCTTCTTTCGTGTCGTGCAGGGGCTGGGCGGCGGAATGGTCGTGCCGATTGCATTTGCGATGACCTACCGGATCAGTCCTCCCGAGTCGGTGGGCCGGATCATGGGCATGATGGGACTGCCTATCCTGCTTGCGCCTGCGCTCGGACCGGTCGTCTCCGGCTATCTCGTCGATTACGTCAGCTGGACGTGGATTTTCCTCATCAATATTCCGGTCGGGATTGCCGGAGTGGTCATGAGCGCCATGTTCCTGCCGAATCTACCGAAAAAAGCCTCGGCTCCGCTGGATTACGCCGGCATCGCGCTGGCGCCGTTCGCCTTCGGCGGCCTGTCGTACGGACTGAGCGAAGCGGGGGAGGGATGGTCCTCGGCAAAAACGATTGCCGGCCTGGCCGTAGGAGCTGTCGCGATGATCTTGTTTGCCGTCGTTGAGCTGCGGCGCCAAAAGGAGCCCCTGCTGGAGCTGAGGGTATTCCGGTCCATTCAATTTACGCGGGGAATTCTGGTGCAGTGGGTGATGCAATTCGCCATGTTCGGATTGATCTTCGCCATTCCGTATTTCATGCAGCGATTGATGGGAATGAGCGCGTTCGAGGCTGGGCTGTGGACGCTGCCGCAGGCGCTGGCCTCCGCGGTCATGATGCCGTTCAGCGGAAGGCTGTTCGATCGGATCGGAGCGCGTCCTTTGGTAATTGGCGGCTTGATCCTGATTACGGCCGGGGCTTATCTGGTCTCTCTCATCGATCCGAGCGACAGCCCGTGGCTGTTCTTGGTCCCGCGCGCGCTGATCGGATTCGGGACGGGAATGTCGTTCATTGCGCTGAATACGCATTTGATCCAAACGGCGCCCAAGGAACTGGTCGGCAGGGTAACTTCGCTCACAAGCGCCGCCCAGCAGGTCGTCGGTTCGTTCGCCATCGCGGGACTTACGACGCTTCTGGTCAATCGCACCGACCATTATGCGCGCAAAGGGGAAGCGGTGCTTCCGGATGCGATGTCGCATGCGTTCCACAACGCGTATCAATTGATCGCCATTCTGGCGGCGGCAGGGCTGCTGCTGGCGATTACGCTGAAGAGGCCGGCCATCGAAAAAGCGGACCGGCCGGCTGTAGTCGCGGACGCAGGTCTTTAATGGAAGGCGATGAGGAGACGGCGCGGAGCCGGCCGCTCGGCTGGTCAGGAATCCTCGAGATCGGAACGAGGATCTCTTGACGCGCAGAATGCAAAAGACACCCGAAACGGGTGTCTTTTGCATTCTTGGGGTACAGCTGCGAGGCCATTCATGCGCCTTGCCCATGCAGCTCTCTATCCTTGGGCAGCAGCAGGGTGAAGATGCTGAGCAGCGGAAGGTAAGAGCAGATCTTCATGACCAGGCCGATGCTGGTCGCGTCCGCGATCTCGCCGAGCAAGGCGGAGCCGAGTCCGCCAAGTCCGAAGGCAAGGCCGAAGAACAAGCCGGAGACGAGGCCGATTTTGCCCGGCAGCAGCTCTTGGGCGTAGACCACGATGATAGAGAAGGCCGAGGAAAGCACGAACCCGGCGCATACGCACAGAACGGCCGACCAGAAGGGACTCGCATAAGGAAGCAAAAGGGAGAAAGGAGCGGTTCCCAGGATGGAGAGCCAGATGATATTGCGGCGGCCGAAGCGGTCTGCCAGCGGTCCGCCGATGAAGGTGCCGACGGCGGAAGCGACGAGGAAAGCGAACAGATACCATTGGGCCGACTGCTTGCCGATTCCGAAATCGTCGATCAGGTAGAGCGAGTAGAAGCTGGTGAAGCTGGACAGGTACACATGCTTGGAGAAGACAAGGAGCACCAGGATGCCGATGGAGAACTTCACCTTGCCCGAAGACAGCCTCGGCAGGGCGGAGCTTGCGGCCGCGGCCGTATTTTTGGGGCGGGGAGCGGCGTTGATGGAACTATACCAGCGCGCGACGAAAGTCTGGATCGCGATGCCTGCAACGGCGGCCGCGACGAACAGCAGCACTCCCTTTTGGCCAAGCGGGATGAAGATAAGCGCCGTCATGACGGGGCCGAGCGCGCTGCCGATATTGCCGCCGACCTGGAAGATCGACTGGGCGAGTCCTCTGCTGCTGCCTGCGGCCAGATAGGCGACGCGCGACGATTCGGGATGGAAGATGGCCGAGCCGACGCCGATTGCTGTTACCGACAGGAGAATGGTCACGAAATTCGGCGCAAGCGCAAGACAGACGACGCCGACGAGCGTGAAGCAGACGCCGAAGGGCAGGATGTAAGGGCGCGGCTTTTTGTCGGCGAACAGCCCGACGAGAGGCTGCAGGAATGAAGCCGTTATATTCATCATAAAAGCGATCAGGCCGATCTGCCCGTAGCTGAGATGCTGGGTCTCGCGAAGGACGGGAAAGAGGGCCGTCACGGTCGATTGCATGGAATCGTTGAGCAGGTGGACCGTGCTGATCATGAACAGGATCGGGAAAACGGTGGCATTCGTCGATATTCTACGGGCGACAGCTTGTGACATGGTTTCGGTTTCCTCTCTGTTCCAAGTGGTCTATTCATCTCTAGCTTCAAAACGTGGGGCTTCAGCTGTCATCAACCGAAATAAGCGGACATCCGCTTGCTCTGGCGGACATCGACCGGATCGGTTGGCATCAGCTGGCCTTGGCAGACATCGGCCGAATCAGCGGACAGGCATAAGGGATATCGGCTGGCATTAGCTCACATACAAGGCAGGGTTCTTTGCCGTCAAGGAATATCCCAGCCATAATCATGGCGGTAGCGGTCAAGCAGCTTCTCATAGTCGGAGCCGTAAGCTTCGGCCAGCTGAGGACCGAAGTCGCGCTCCATGTCCATCATCAGCAGGTCGTGATGGAATGCCTGCAGGAGCATTCCGGATACGGACGGATGGTCCGTCTCCAGGGCGGAAGGCTTGCCGGGCTCGTTGAAGCTGCCGAGCAGCCCGTCCTTCCAGTCGCAGAGGATGTAGAAGCCTCTCGATTTTTCCGGAAGCCACATCTCCATCCGCTTGTGGGTGAATACATGCCTGAGCCCGGTCTCGACCTCGCCGATCGTAATGACGATGACCGTCTTGCCCCGGCTTTCGGCTTCGGCCAGCATCGGCTCCAATTCATGGAAGTCCTCGCTCCATATATCGACGACGACGGTGCGGCGGGCGCCAGCGATCAGCCGGCGGATCGCGGTCCGCATATTCCCTTCGCCCGTCCAGGTATAGAAGCCCGGCGCAGGAGGCTGAGGCTTCAGATCCCGCTCCAGAATGCCGGCATTCTCTTCGAACTCCGAGCGCAGCTGGCGAATGACATCCTCGATGGGAATGGCGGCGTACATGGATGTCTCGCCTTCCGACACGCGGCAAATCCCCTTTTCCACGAGCGACCTCAGAGCCGCATAGACGTTCGTGCGCGAGACGGACACGCGCTTGGCGACTTCGTAGCCGGACAGCACAGGCTCTTCATGCAGCGCCAGATAACAGCGGGCTTCCAGCTCGGACATGCCGAGCCGCTTGAGCCGATCGATCATCGATGCCGACCTCCTTTATGTAGTAGTATTAATGAATACGACTAATTGGAATAAGCTGATTATGCCATTGAATCCGATTTTCCGTCAACAATAAAGATGAGCGGCAATTCCGAAAGATTTCCAGCCGGATATCATTATTCGCCGGCAGCTTTTCGATCGTAGGCGCAGCCTGCCCGAACTTTGCGGACGACGGACTTCGGTTAGGATCGCATGCTCCACTATGGTAAAGTAATAAGATCACGCATTTCCGCCCTGTAGGGGCAAGACTGTACATAAGGAGCTTGGTTGCCTCATGGAAATCTTCATCATGGTGATGGCGCTGCTGGTCCTGATCGGGGTCTCCAACATCATCAACCGCTTCATTCCGTTCGTTCCGGTGCCGATTATTCAGATCGCGCTCGGCATCGTGGCCGCCTATTTCCCGTGGCTGCATCATGTGCCGCTGAATCCGGAGCTGTTCTTCGTCCTGTTCATCGCGCCGCTGCTGTTCAACGACGGCAAGATCACGCCTCGCGAGGAGCTGTGGAAACTGCGCTCCTCCATCCTGCTGCTGGCGCTCGGCCTCGTGTTCGCGACCGTGCTCGTGGCCGGCCCGTTCATCCACTGGATGATTCCCGCCATCCCGCTCTCGGCGGCGTTCGCGCTGGCGGCGATCCTGTCGCCGACGGATGCCGTCGCCGTCGGCTCCATCGCGAGCCGCGTCAAGCTGCCGGGCAGCATCCTGCGGCTGCTGGAGGGCGAGGCGCTCATGAACGACGCCTCCGGCCTCGTCGCGTTCAACTTCGCCATCGCGGCGACAGTGACCGGCTACTTCTCGCTGACCAATGCCGTCGGCAGCTTTTTCGTGATCGCGCTCGGAGGGCTGGCGCTCGGAGCCGCGCTCGGCTTCGCCGTCGTCTGGCTGCGCGTCTGGCTGCGCCGCTGGGGGATGGAGGACGTCACGGTCCATATGCTGATCCTCATCCTGACTCCGTTCGTCATCTACCTTGCGGCGGAGCATCTGCATGTGTCCGGCATCCTGGCCGTCGTGGCCGCAGGCGTCGTGCATGCCATCGAGAGGGATCGGATGGGTCCGTCCACGATCAAGCTCAACGTCGTCTCCGACAGCACCTGGTCGGTCATCATCTTCTGCCTGAACGGTCTTGTGTTCATGCTGCTCGGCCTCGAAATTCCGGATGTCATCCAGGTGGTCTGGGAAGATCCGAACTACAACAACGGCAAGGTCATCGGGTACATTTTCGCCATTACGGCGCTGCTGCTCCTGCTCCGCATGGCTTGGGTATGGGCCAAGGAACGCAAGTTCAAGACGTCGCTGCTGACCGCCTTGTCCGGCGTGCGGGGCGCGGTGACGCTGGCGGGCGCGTTCTCCATTCCGCTTTTCCTCGGGGACGGCTCCGTGTTTCCGGAACGCAACCTGATCCTCTTCATCTGCGCCGGCGTCATCCTGATCACGCTGCTGCTCGCCAGCGTCATGCTGCCGCTGCTGACACGCTCGTCCGAAGACGGCAAGACCAAGGATATGGAGGCGGCGTCCAAGGAAGCGGAGCGCCGCGCGCGCATTCTGGTGCTGGACGCCGGGCTGAGGACGGTGCAAGGGGAAATGCGAGAGGACAACCAGGCGGCCGCTCTTGAGCTGCGCGCCGATTATGTCCAGCGCATCCAGCAGCTGCGGCTTGGCCTTGCTTCGGAGGCGGAATCCAGAAGCGCCGTCGTCGACCTGCGCCTTCACGCTCTCGAGGCGGAGCGCAAGGTTGCCCGCGAATGGCTGGAGGAAGGCAGAATCACGCCCGACATGGAAGAAGCCTTCCAGCATTATCTCAACCGCGTCGAGCTGGCCCTGACGAACCGGGTCAAGCTGCTGGCTACGCTGCTTTACGGCTTGTTCCTCCGCCTGTTCACCAAGCGGGGCAGGCACCGCAAGGCCAAGCTCAAGGGAACCCGGAGCAAGGAAGCCTATCTGGAGCTCAAGCAAGCTTCGGTCAAGGCGGCCGGGGAACGGATCAAGGAGCTGGAAGGCCGTTACAGCAAGGATATCGTGCTTGCCATGGTGGCGCATTACCGCGAGCTGGAGCTCCGTCTCTGCAGCGGCCAGGCGGCGCTCGGCCGCCCGCTGGGCTCCAAGGAAGGGCGCAAGGAGCTGGAGCAGAAGGCCGTCCAGGCCGAGCGCAATGAAATCCAGCGCTTGTTCGAGAGCGGGAACATCGACCGGAAGCTTGCAGGTAAGCTGAGGGTTTACGTCAATTACCGGGAAGCCAGCCTGCACGAGAACGAAGAAGTAGGGGCCCATGCCCATTAGGCTTCTATAGCTCGCTGTACGACGGCAGGCCCCATGACAAGGCTGATCCAGCCCAGTCAGCGGAGCAGATGGAATGATTCCGGAGAAGCGGAAGGAACGCTTGCGAAATGGTTTTCTCCGAAAAACGTTGGCGTTGACCTTTTAGCCTCGATTCCAATCCTGGGAATTGTCCAAAAATCCGGAAGTTGCCGCGATCTGAACGAACATTCCGCCTGCACAGCGGCATTCATGAAAGGGGAATTGAGCCCGATGGACGGCATTCAGGAGCAGAAGCAAATGCAAGAGCAGGTGTTGGAGCCGATACGGTACCTGCCGATGGACGACAGCCATTACGACGACTCCGTCTCTCTGTGGAAGAGGATGGACGGGCTGGTGCTGAGCGGGGCTGATTCGCGCGAGGCGATCTCGGCCTATCTGGAGCGGAATCCCGGCCTGAGCCTGATCGCCTCAGCCGGGGACAAAGTCGTCGGCACGCTCATGGCGGGCCATGACGGAAGGCGCGGCTGGCTGTACCATCTGGCCGTAGACCCTAAATTCCGGGGAAGAGGCATAGGCAGCGAGCTCGCGGAGCGTTGCCTGCGCGGACTCGGAGAAGCCGGCATCGAGCGCTGTTATCTCATGGTCATGGAGAGCAACGACGGGGGAGCGGCTTTCTGGACGAAGGCCGGCTGGGAGAAGCGGGACGGCATTCTGCTGTTTTCGAGGGATCCGGAGAAGCCGGCTGCCGGCGCGGACAGATCGGGAGCCGCCGTCTCCAAGGAAGAGAAGAGGGCGGGAAGCAGCTGCAGCTGCTGAGCTTGGCCGACAAATCCGAGAATGGAAGGCGGGGCGGTTCATGCACACAACAAAGCTGCCGAAGGAACAGAAGAAGCAGCTCATCGGAGAGCTGCAGCATTATTTCCTCATGGAAAGGGACGAGGAGCTCGGAGAGCTGCCTGCGGAGCTGATGCTGGACTTCATGCTCTCGCTGCTGTCGCCGGTCATCCGCAATCAGGCCGTCGAGGATGCCGTCCGAACCGTGCGCGAGCGGATGGGGGCGCTGGAGGAGGACCTGTATTCTCTTCAGCAAGCGAGCCGGACGGCGCGGAAATGAACAGCGGCTGGGATATGGCGCCGCTTGAAAGAACCGCGGCTGAAAAAGAAGCGAAGCGGAAAAAGAACCGAAGCGGGAAAAGGATCGCAGCCGAAAAACTGCAAAAGAATTGAACAAGCCTGTCCTGCAGCCGGCGAGCCCGGCGCGGGACAGGCTTTTTTTTTATTCAATACATGTTCTTGCCGTAGAAAATCTCGTCCATCTCGCCCTTGAGCTTCTCGGTTATCTCCTGCTGCTCTTCCTCGCTCAGCTTGTCCTTCGTATAACCGAACAAGTAGTTGTTGAGATCGAACTGCTTCAGCTTGCACTTCGTGTGGAAGATGTTCTCCTGATAGACGTTCACGTCGATCATGTGGAACAGGTCCTTCGCCTCGTCCGGAATGTAATTCTGGATGGAGCTGATATCGTGGTCGATGAACAGCTTATGTCCGGTAATGTCGCGGGTGAAGCCCCGCACCCGGTAGTCCAGCGTCATGATGTCGGTATCGAAGGAGGAGATGAGATAGGTCAGCGCCTTCAGCGGACTGATCTCGCCGCAGGTGGACACGTCGATGTCCGCGCGGAACGTGCTGATGCCTTCGTCGGGATGGAATTCGGGATACGTATGGACGGTGATATGGCTTTTGTCGAGCTGGAGGACGACGTTGGAGGGCATCGGTCCCGGAGATTCGCCGAAGGTGCCCTGGGGAACCTGCACGACGGGGCCTTCGGAGACGAGCAGCGTGACGCTGGCGCCCTGCGGCTCGTAATCCTGCTTGGCCGTATTGAGCACATGCGCTCCGATGATATCCGACACATGATGAAGGATGTGGTTGAGACGGTCGGAGTTGTACTGCTCGTCGATGTAAGCCAGGTAGGCCTCGCGCTCCTGCTTGTTGCGCGTGTAGCATATATCGTACATGTTGAAGCTCAGCGATTTGGTCAGGTTGTTGAACCCGTGAAGGGCGATGACCTGCTCGTGGGTCAGTTTCATCCGGCAATCCTCTCCTTTGCGCGCCTGTGCCAAGTTATTCGTACTATTACCCCGGCCTGCAAAAGTTTACCCTCGCCCCCTTCTTGCCTGTGCCGGGGGAGGCAGGCGGCGAGGCTGAGCATCGCCGGATACGTTTAGCGCGCCAAGCGCCAGAGCCGCAAGGTTTGCAAAGCGTGCCAAGCACGCAAAGCTCATCGCCCGACCGGCATGGCGGCGAGGCCTCCCTATCCAAGCCTCCTTCCGCACAGGAGACAGCCTTTAAGCGCTGCTCCTCAGGAACGGGAGGGCAGGCTTAATCAGCCCTGCGCCTTGGGCACCGGCGGCACCGCCTGCTCCGCCTTGCCGCCGCCCCGCCTGCGCGAAGCCCGGTCGGCCGGATCGAACCGCCGCTGCACATATCCGAGCACAATGTCGGCGAAGATGGCGAGCAGGGCGGCAGGAAGAGCGCCGGCATAGATGCGCAGCGAATTTTGGCCGTTGATGCCGGCATACACTTCGCGGCCGAGGCCGTCGCCGCCCACGAGCGGGGCGATCGTGGCCACCCCGATGGCGATGACGGCCGCGATCCGGATGCCGGTCATCATATAGGGCAGCGACAGCGGCATGCGCACGCTCCACAGCAGCTGCCAGCGGCTCATGCCGACGCCCCGGCCGGCTTCGAGAAAGCTGCTGCCGACCTGCTGCAGACCGACATAGGTGTTGCGCACGATCGGGTTGAGGGAGTACAGGAAGAGGCCGGCCATGACGGTCGTGTTGCCCAGACCCATCCAGAGCATGAGCAGGACGAGCATCGCTAGGCTCGGCACGACCTGAAGGATGCCGGTGATCGCCAGGATGATCCGGGCGAGCGGCCTGCTCCTGGTGCACAGGATGCCGAGCGGCACGCCGGCCGCAAGCGCGAGCAGCACACCGGCCGCCACCAGCTGCACATGCTGGATGAAATATTCGGACAGCAGGCCGCGGTTGCGGTACAGGTAGTCCCAGAAGTCGGCAAGCGTCTCTCGCTGCTCGGGCATTATGGAATCAGTCCTTTCTCCTTCAGGTAGGCGAGCGCGACTTCACGCTCGCTCTTTTTCTCGATGTCGACCTGGTAGTTGAGGCTCACCATCGTGTCGCGGTCCATCGTGCCGAACAGCGGGGCAATCGCTTGCTTGATCTCCGGATGGCGGGCTTCCATGTCCTTGCGCATGACGGCCGACGCGTCATAGGGCGGGAAGAAATGCTTGTCGTCCGCCAGAGTGGCCAGATCGAATGCTTTCAGCCGGGCGTCGGTCGAGTACGCGAGGACGATGTCGACCTGCTTGTTCTTGACGGCGGAATAAACGAGGCTGAGCTCCATCGGGTAGGACTTGGCGAAGGAAATGCCGTAAGCCTTCTGAAAGGCCGGGTAACCGTCGCTGACCCGCTCCAGCCAGGAAGTGTCCACGCCGAAGCGCATGGAGGCGGCATCCGGCTTGATGTCGGATATCTTCTTGTAACCTTTCTGCTCCGCGACCTCGCGCCGGACGGTGAAGGCGTACGTGTTCTCGAAGCCGAGCGGATCCATCCAGTCGAAGCCGAAATACTTGTCGAAGCCTTCCTTGGCTTGGCGCAGCACCTCGGCGCGATCCTTGGTCGGCTCAACGGGAAAGTGGTTGTTGAAGATCTCGCCGGAATACAGCGTGGCCAGATCGATGTCGCCCCTGTCGAGCGCGCTGAATACGAGCGGGCTGGCAGCCAGGTCGGGAATGACCTTCACCTGCAGATCCGTGCTGCGTTCAATGAGGGCTTTGTACATTTCGGCCAGAATCTTCGTTTCGGTAAAAGTCTGGGCGCCGATCCGCAGGTCCGCCTTGCCTGTGCAGCCCGGCGCGAGCAGAAGGAACGCCAGCAGCAGCGGCAGCGCCGCTATGCGGCCTGCCTTTCCGGAGTATTCCGGCTTTTCCGGCCGGCTTGACGCCTTCAGGAACGCGGATCGTGCCGCCTGCCTTGCCGCCTTAAGGAACGCGGACCGATCCCCCGGCGGGTTGATCGCCTTAGGGCGCGCCCTCCCAATCACGGACATGCCTGTCCAATGCCTTCTCCTCACGCGGCTGCGCCTCCCCTCAAGCCGAAGCGGCGGGTCAGGGCGCCTTCAATCCAGCCGAGCAGCAGATCGGCTGCCAGCGACAGCGCGATCGCACCGAGCGCACCGGCGACGATGAGGTAGGGCTGGTTGACGCCCATGCCGGAGACAATCAGCTGTCCGAGGCCGCCGGCTCCGATCAAGGTCGCCAGAGTGGCCCAGCTGATGACGTAGACGGTCGTCAGCCGGATGCCGGACATGATGTAAGGCACGGCGAGCGGCAGCTGGACGCGCAGCAGCCGCTGAGCGGACGAATAGCCCATGCCGCGCGCCGATTCCAGCACATGGGGATCGACGCTGCGGAAGCCTTCATAGGTGTTGCGGAGCACCGGCATGATGGAGTAGAGCAGCAGCGCGAGCACCGCCGGCTTGACGCCGATGCCCATGAGCGGAATCAGGATGGCGAGCAGCGCCAGGCTCGGAATCGTCTGCAGCAGGTTGGCTGCGAAGAACACGGCGCTGTTCAGCCAGCGGATCCGGTTGTAGACGAGCAGCACGCCGAGCGGCAGCGAGATGGCGCAGCCGAGCAGCACGGCGGCGAGCGAAATGCCCAGATGCTCGCGCAGCGCGGTCAGGATGTCGGGAAAGCGGTCCCGGACAAAAGAAAAGAAGCCGCTCATGAACGATCCTTCCCTTCGTCGTCGGAACGCTCCGGCGCCGTCCCGCCGTGTCCGACGCTATCCGAATTTTCCCTGCTGCCGGGGCTTATGGAGATCGAGGAGGTTCCCGTCGGTTCAGCGTCCGTTCCGCTCTGGCGGATGTCTCCGCCTTCTCCGCCTTGACCGCCTGGGGCTATGGTTTCGCCCAAGCTTTCTTGGCCCTTGCGGACTTCTCTCTCCGCACTGCCGCGAGCACCTTGATCGTCAGAATCTCTCTCCTCACCGCCGAGAGCTCTTTGCCCGCCAGCATCGGAGACGCTGTCCCCCGCGGAACCGCCGTAACCTCTCGTTCCGGTATCCCCTTCACGCTCCCCGTCGCCTCCATCGCCGAGCGACGGCAGCAGCTCCGCCAAGTGGCGGACGACGCTGCCGCGGGTAATAAGTCCGATGAAGCGCCCGCCTTCGTCCACGACAGCAACGTTATGCAGCCGGTGGCTGGCGAGCAGCTCAACGGCCTGCGCCAGCGGAGTGCCGGACTGGACGACGTAGCGCACCGGCATCATGACGTCGGACACAGTCTTTTCCTCTTCGCCGTACCGGTCCAGAACGTTGTAGATCGACACGCTGCCGAGCAGGCGCCGCTGGCGGTCCACGACATAGAGGGAATCGACCTTGCGCCGTTCCATCGTCAAAATCGCTTCGGCCAATCCGCGGTTCGGATAGGTGACGGCCGGCTGGGTGACCATGACGTCGTTGACGGAAGCGGAAGGGGAATCGATCGAAGCGTTCGCTCCTTCAAGCTGCAGCGCTTCTTCCTGTCCCATGCCCGCGTCCAAGCGCTTCTGCCCGATGAAGGTTCGGACGAAGTCGTTGGCCGGCCGGCGCAGAATCCGGTCCGGCGTATCGCTTTGCACGACTTCGCCGTCCTTCATGAGGACGATGCGGTCGGCGATCTTGAGCGCTTCGTCCATGTCATGCGTGACGAAGATGATGGTCTTGTGCAGCTCCTGCTGCAGCCGCGCCATGTCTTCCTGGAGCTGCTCGCGGCTGAGCGGATCGAGGGCGCTGAACGGCTCGTCCATGAGGATGATGTCGGGATCGGCCGCCAGAGCCCGGATGACCCCGATCCGCTGCTGCTGGCCGCCGCTCAGCTCCGAAGGGTACCGGTCGCGGTATTGATCCGGATTCAAGCCGACCATCTGGAGCAGCTCGTCGACGCGGCGCGCGATCCGCTCCTTGTCCCAATGCTTGAGGCGGGGAACGGTGGCCACGTTGCGTGCGATCGTCATGTGAGGGAACAGCCCGACGCTTTGAATGACGTAGCCGATGCTGCGGCGCAGCTCTACGGGATCGATCGATGCGATGTCCTTGCCGTCGATCGTGATGGAGCCGCTGGTCGGAACGACGAGGCGGTTGATGAGCCGCATCGTCGTCGATTTCCCGCAGCCGCTCGGTCCGATGAGGACGGTCATCTCGCCTTTGCGGAATTCGAGGTTGATATCTTTGAGGGCATGGAAGCCGTCGTCGTATTTCTTGTGGACATTCTTGATCACAATCATGGCACGCAACCTCCGCCCGATTCCTGAAGTGGTAGTTAAAGTATGGCCTTCCAGCGCCGTTTCATCCGCAGGAATTCCTTCCCGGGAACAGAAGGGGCGGTTGGACTTGAGCCTCTCGACTCAGCAGCGGAGAACAGGGATTTCGGGCTTCATGCCCGTTGCAGCCGGGGACGTATTGGCGCTGCTTCCCCGGTTAATGCTACAATTTAATTCTAGAGGAGGCGATTGACGTGGCGTTTTGGCAGCCTTCCAAGTTGACGGTCTATCTGGTCGCCGGCGTCGCGACTTATCCTTCCACGTTTCAGGAATGCAGGCGCATGCTGGATCGGCTCTTTGGCGAGCAGGGCACGGAGGCGACCATGGAGGTGCTGTTTCCCTATGGCGATTATTCCCGCAAGCTGTGGCGGCAAGTATGGGAGGTCCGGTCGGATCTGACCCGGCTGCTGCTCCCGAGCCGGATCGGAGCCCGCGCGATGATCCGCGATCTCGAGCGCTCCTATACGGGCGGACCGGTGCTTCTGCTCGGCCACAGCGGCGGAGGAGTGGCGGCATGCCGGGCCGCGCGGCTGCTGCTGGAGCAAGGCATATCGGCGGATGACATTCGGGTCGTCCAGATCGGTTCTCCCCGGGTGCCGGTTCCGTTCGTGCTCGACTCGCGCATCCGCAAAAATCCGTAGGCTGCCTGTTCCGACGCAAGGGGCAGGACGCCGCTTGTCAGCCCTCCCGCTGGCAGGCGGCTTTTTTTTTCCAATTGCGGCGCGACGGCAAGCCAAATAGGGGCTGTATCCGGAGCGTCGCGCCTTTTCCGGGTACAGCCCTTATTTTCCAAGCCTTTTGGCAAGCTTTATTGAAGCCGGAATCGCGATAAGCGGACATCGCCGCGCAGCACGATGGCAAGCGGCCTGCTGATCATTCGCTCCGGCAGCGCCGGCAGCTCCACTTTCCCTGTGAGGCGAGTCCAGGCCTGCGGGCCTCCGGTGCGCGGCACCGGGCAGAAGCCGACGAGCAGCCCTTCCGGGCCGTCCAGCCGCAGCTCGATCATGCCCGCTTCCGCGCCGGCGGCATACGCCTCGAAACCCGCTCCGCCTTCCGGCAGCAGGCAGTCGCGGTACAGCAGCCAGCCGCTTCCGCCGGCAGGAGCCGCGCTGTCCCCGCCGTCCGTGCACGCATCGATGCGGATCGAGCCGCAATCATCGTAGCTGACGGCCGGAATCCAGGTCTCCAGGCAGCGAGGCGGAATCTCCTCCCCTGCGATCTCCAGCTCCGCCGTGCAGCGGATATCCGCCGAGCTCGCTCCTGCCATCAGCGTGCAGCTGCCGCGCTCCAGCGAGAAGCGGCTGCGGGTCACATCCCACACCTCCAGCTCCCGGCTGTCGAGCTCGAACGGAACCGTCGCCGTCTCTCCCGGCTGCAGCGTCACCCGCTTGAATCCGGCCAGCTTGCGAAGCGGCCGCTTGACGCGGGAGCCTTCTACCCGGACATACAGCTGAACGACCTCGTCCGCTGCCGTTTGGCCTGCGTTGGCGACCTCAAGCGAGACGATAACGCTCTCTCCGCCCGCGACGGCTTCGCGGTCGGCGGTCAGCTCGCCGTAGCGGAATTCCGAATAGGACAGTCCGTGCCCGAACGGATACAGCACCTCGCCCGGCCAATATTGATACGTGCGGCCCTGCCGGATCACATCGTAGTCGAACAGCGACGGCAGACCTTCCTCCGAGAGGTACCAGGTCATCGGCAGGCGGCCCGCCGGACTGTAATCCCCGAACAGCGCTCCCGCCACCGCGCTTCCGAGCTCCTGTCCCGCATGGCACACCTGAAGAAGGGAAGGAACGGCTTCCTCCGTCCCTTGCAGCGCGAACGGATAGCTGCTCACGAGCACGACGGCCGTCCGCGGATTGGCGGCCGCGACCGCCCGGATAAGAGCTTGCTGGGACTCCGCCAGCGCCAGGCCGGGACGATCGGCGTCCTCCTTGCCTCCGATGAACGGCTGGTTGCCGACGACGACGACGGCAGCCGATGCAGACGCCGCTGCCGCTGCCGCCGTCTCCAGGCCGCGGCTGACAATCTCAATCGCGAACCGCTCCGAGTCGGACGGCTTCTGCCGCAGCCTCATGCGCTCGGCCCTTGCCGCCTCCTCGGCGGCACCGGGATTGGCGGCGTCGGCAGCGTCGAATACCTCTGGGCCCTCTTGCGAGACGGGCATCAGCCTGCCTTCAGGAGTCATGCCGACCGGGGTGCCGTTCCAGGTCAGCAGCAGAACGCCTTCCTCCCCCTCAAGGATGGAAAATACCTCCTTCACGAACCAGCCGCGGGCTTCCTGCGCTGCGGACTCCAGCCCTTCCTCGCCTTCCGTGACGAGGAGGCTGCTGGAAAGGGCGCGGAGGGTGATATTGCCGTATCCCCAATCCGTCAGCTCAAAGCGTTCGGCTGACTCGCTGTTCTCTTCGTCAGCCGCCAATATCCGGGCTTGGCCGACATATAGACCGCTCGACAGGCTGCGCAGCCGGACGATGTCGCAGCCCGTATGGAACACCGCCTCCCCATCGGAGCCCAGCCGGTCCCGGATGCCCGCGAGCGGTGTTACCCGGTAAGGCGGAGTACCGCTGTACCAATCCACGAACGCCTCGTCCGCCAGCGGCCCGATGACCGCGATGGACCCCTTCGCCGGAAGCGGCAGCAAGGGAGACTTGCCTTGAGCCTCTTCGGGCAGCGATTCCGGGGTACCGCCCGGAGCCTCGTTGCGCAGCAATCCCGGAGTCCCGTCCAAAGCCCCGATGCCCAGCGGTTCCGGAGTCCTGCTCGAAGCCTCGTTGCGCAGCGATTCCGGGGTCCCGCCCGGAGCCTCGTTGCGCAGCAGCACGACCGACTCGCTGGCCGCG
>NZ_CBRA020000082.1:0-20465 GCF_000469945.2 Paenibacillus sp. P22
CGCCTCCTGCGGCGCGGTGCGCCTGCAGGATGGAGCACAGCCGCTCCGTGCCCTCGGCATCCAGCCCGGCCGATGGCTCGTCCAGCAGCAGCCACTCCGGCCTTCCTGCAACAATGCAGGCGAGCGCCAGCCTACGCTGCTGCCCGCCGCTGAGAGTCCAAGGATCCCTCTCCAGCAGCTCCATGTCCAGACCGGCCGCCTCCATCGCTTCCCTGATCCTCGAGCTCCTTTCCTCTCCGGCAAGCCTGTAGGGCTTCGCGGAATAATGAAGCTCCTCCACCACGCTTTTGGCGAACCACTGCGTCTCGGCCTGCTGGAGGGCAATCCCGAGCGACAGCAGGACGTCGCGGTTCGGACGCCGGCCGCTCCAGAGCGGCTCTTCTCCGAGCTGAACGACCCCTGACGCCAGCGGCCTGACACCTCCGGAGGTTTCCAGCAGCGTCGATTTACCCGAACCGTTGCCTCCGACCAGCAGCGTCAGCCTGCCTCCGCGAAAACAGGCCGAGAAGCTGCGGCTTCCGTCCGCTCCGGCAATTCTCGGAACGGCTCCGCTGAGAATCAAGTCCCGGGGAACGGACCGCGGCTTCAGCTGTTCCAGCGAGGAAAAAATCTCCGGGGAGACGGCAGGGGGAGCAGCTCGGAAGGCATGAGAAGCCGTTCCATGCGTGCTCCACCGTTCCGCGAGCTCTTCCGCGTTCAACGGCATGACGCCCATGCCGAAGCCGAGCGCGTTCAATTCCATGGCCGTCCGCGCGGCGAAAGGAGCTTCCAGACCCGCAAGACGACAAGGCGGTTCCCCGGAAGCGAGCGGACTGAAAAAGCGTTCCGAGCTTCCTTCCCATACCATTCGTCCGTCCTTGAGCGCAAAAACCCGGTCTCCGGCTTCGAGCTCGTCCATGTTCTGCGTCACCCATACGATCGCGATGCCTCGCCGCTGCATGGCGCGGGCATGCTTCATCAGCAGGCGGGCCGAGTCGTTGTCCAGCATCGATGCCGCTTCGTCGAACAGCATGGCCGGGGATCCGGCTGCAAGCGCTCCGGCTGCCGCGAGCAGCTGCTTCTGCCCTCCCGAGAGGGTGGACACGGGAGCGTGCATCAAGGCGGACAGGCCAAGCTCGGCCAGCGCCTCCTCCGCCCTCGGAATGATATCGGCACCGTTCATTCCTGCATATTCCAGAGCCATGACGAGGTCTTCCCATGGCGTGGAGCCCGTTATGGCGGCATCTGGCTGCTGGAGGACGACGGGCAGCGGCCTGGCATCAAACGGCGAAGGCAGCATGCGGGTGATGCTCTGCTCCGCCTGCGGGTTTCTGCCGAGGCCGGCGAGGGTGCGCAGCAAAGTCGATTTTCCGCTTCCGTTGGCCCCTACGATATGTACCCATTCCCCTTGCCTGATCTTCATCGTAATGCCTTGCAGGAGCGGCTCCCGCTGCTCGGGAGCCTCGGGGTAGACGACGAGATCGGCGACAGACAGGAGCGTTCTCCCTTCTGCGCCCTGGAGCGTTTCGCTCCTTCCATCGCCTTCTCTCAAGAGCCCGGCTGTCTGCTCTCGATGAACCCTCTCCGGTTCCCGTTTGCCGGCCTCTGCCGGCACGGCCATTTCTTCGGATGCCCTGCTCATCATTTCCCGCCTTCCCAAATTTCCCTTCCCAACGAAGGCAAGCTGTGCTAAAATCCGTTTTGTTAACCTTCTGCGCTTCGTTCATGGTTAACATTATAACTTGATTCCACCGATTTGAGGAGTGAAATGTTTATGATGTCGTCATCCCAATCGCTGCGTCGGGCCGTATTCATCGCCCTGTTCGGAGCCCTGTTCGTCGTGTTCAATTCCATCACCATCAGCACCGGAGTGTCCTCGCTCGTTCCGTTCACCCTGCAGACGATGGCCGTCGCCCTCATCGGCGCGTTCCTCGGAGGCAAGGACGGCTTTCTGAGCATCCTGCTCGTCAACCTGCTCGCCCTGGCGGGCTTGCCCCTGTACCGGGCGCAAGGGGGACTGGCGCATATGACCGGACCTACCGGCGGCTTCATCTGGTTCTTTCCGATCTCGGCGCTGATCATCGGCCTGCTCGTGACGGCCATTCTTCGCAGCAAGGCGGGGCGCCATCCTGTCGCAGCGTTCGCGCTCATTCTCGTCGTCATGGAAACGTTCGGCTCGCTGTTCGTCTATGTAGGCGGCATCCCATGGATGATGCATGTCACGGGCTTCTCTTTTGATAAAGCGATGGCGGTCGGCTGTTATCCGTTCCTGCTGCCCGATCTGCTTAAAAATGTCGCCGCTGCCGCTATTACCGTCGCTCTGCGCTCCTATTTGCCCGTCATGCGGCTGAAGTCCCGCTCCCGCGCCTTTCCAGCCGGCAAGGCGGCCTGACGACCGGCATATCCCGCAGCCCCCGTCCGGACCCGGACAAATGCAAAGAGCCGCGCATCCAGCGCGGCTCTTTGCATTTATAGGCTTAAAGGGACAACCGGTAAATATTCAGGACGTCCTGCTTGTCCAGCTTGCGGAAGTTGCCGATCTGACGGCCTGGCGCCGCCTTGGCCGCCATTTCCTCCAGACGCTCTTCTCCGATGCCGTAATCGGCCAGCTTGGACGGAGCTCCGAGGGAAGTCCAGAACTCCCGCAGCCTGGAGATGCCTTCTTCGGCGATCTCCTTGTCGCTTCTGCCATCCGGCTCCACGCCGAACACATTGACGGCGAACTGACGGAACCGGCCGACGTTGTCGTCCAGCACATAGGTCATCCAGTTCGGGAACAGAATGGCGAGCCCGCCGCCATGCGGAATGTCGTAAACCGCAGACAGCGCATGCTCCATGTCATGGTTCGCCCAGTCTCCGAGCGTACCCATGCCGAGCACGCCGTTCAAAGCCATCGTGCCGCTGTAGAGAATCGTCGCCCGATGCTCCAGATTGCCGAGGTCTCCGACCAGCTTGGGAGCAGTGCCCACGACAGCCCGCAGAACGGATTCGCAGAAGCCGTCCTGGACCGGCGTGAGCGGATCGTGATGGAAATACTGCTCGAACACATGGGACATCATGTCGACGATGCCGTATACGGTGTGATCCTTGGGAGCCGTAGCCGTGTAGGCCGGATCCAGCACGGAGAAGCGGGGGAACACATGCGGGCTGCCCCAGCCGTGCTTCTCCTCGGTTTCCTCGTTGGTGATGACGGAGCCGCTGTTCATTTCCGAGCCGGTAGCGGCAAGCGTCAGAACCGTGCCTAGCGGCAGGGCGTCCTGCACTTGAGCCTTGCGGCTGACGATATCCCAGAAGCTGCCGTCGTATTTGGCCGCGGCCGCGATCGCCTTGCCGCAATCCAGCGTACTGCCTCCGCCTGCTGCCAGCACCCAGTCGATGCCGTTCGTCCGGCACAGCTCGGCACCGCGGTGGACGGTCGACAGCCTCGGGTTGGGCTCGACTCCGGCAAGCTCGGTGACCTTGCAGCCGGCTTCGCCGAGCACGGTCATGATCTCGTCGTACAGGCCGTTTTTCTTGATGCTGCCTCCGCCATAGACGAGAAGCACGTTAGGGCCCAATTGAGCCGCTTCCTTGGCCATCTGCTGGAGCTGGCCTTCTCCGAAGTACAGCCGGGTGGGATTATGGTAGACAAAATTCCTCATTGATATCGTCTCCTTTCTATTCGTCGCAGCTTTCGGGATCCTCGGGCTTCGCGCCGTCGAGGGCGATCTTCTCGGCAACCGTATCCTGGATGATCGATACGACCATCTGAAGCAGGTAGTTGATATCGGCCTGGCTTTGCTGGAATTCGCCGACAATCGGAATCCCGTCCAGCTCGTCCTGCAGCTGATCCATTTCGGTTTCGATCTTCTGGACCATGGTCGAATTCTTGAACGTCTGCTCGAAAGCGACAAGCTCCTTTTGCTTCTTCTTGAGGCCGGCCATCAGAGACTGGACCCGGTCGTTGCCCTGGATCTGCTTCTCCGCGCGGCGGAACACCTGGACTTCCTCCGAAGAATAAATCAATCCCGCCAATTCGCGGGCCTTGTTCATGATATCGTCCCGTACGAGCAAATCCCGGGTATCGTACACTTCAACCGGGCAGTTCGGCCCGTGATCGTGAATGCTGGAATGCTTGACTCCCGCCATTGAAGGCGCGGTGCTGTTCTGCTCTGCCATTGCCAATCGCTCCTGTCTCATCCGCCTTGCGGCCAGAGAATTATGGTCCCCCGTGCAGGTTATTCCAAGGTTTTATTATACCAAAGTCGGCACTAAAAAACGACTGCCCTCACGGGCAGCCGCAGCTTCTTCCTTCTAGTCGATGATTTCGGCGGCATCGCCTGTCTGGGCGCCGCTTGCGTTCGCTTCATCGGTATCGATATGCATGTCCAGGGCGAAGCTCGGAGATACACGGGCGATCACGTTTTCAAACACGAGTCCCCGCTCTCCTCCTACCCGCACCTTCAGCTGCTGCTGGTCCTGGATGCCCCATTTCTCGGCGTCGTCGGTATGGAAGTGGATGTGGCGCGCCGCAACGATGACGCCTTCCTCGATTGTCACTTCACCGGCAGGCCCGATGATCGTCACGCCGGCGGAGCCGCTGATGTTGCCGGACTCGCGCACGGGAGCCTTGATTCCTGTCGCAAAAGCATCCGTGCGGGAAATTTCCAGCTGGGTCGCCTTGCGGGCGGGTCCCAAAATGCGGACCTTCGGGAACGAGCCCTTCGGGCCGCTGACCGCGACCGTTTCGTTGGCCGCGAACTGGCCGGGCTGAGACAGCGGCTTGAATTCGGTGAGCTGGTAGCCTTGGCCGAACAAAGCCTCGACATGCTCCTGGGATAAGTGGATATGGCGCGCGGAGACGCCTACAGGTACGGTTTTGCTCATGATCGTCTCATCCTTTCCGGAGGTTCTCTATATAGGGCGTTACCACTCATGGGGCAAGCTCAAGCGAAAAGGCATACGGCTCACGAAGGAGCGTATGCCTGACGTCGCTGATTTCATTATACGGATCGGCGGAAGCCGTGTCGAATGACCTTTTTAACAATTTGCGCAACATTGGGCGAACGGCACGATCCTATCTATACGGCCATTCATAGAATAGAGCATCCGATAGATTAGGAGTGAAGACAGATGCCAACGTTTGACAGCGTCCAGGTGACCGGCAGCTGCACCGTGCAGGGCGCCCTGCTGGTAGGCGGCAATCAGACCGTCCAGAACGACCTGCAGGTAGACGGCAACCAGACGATAGCCCAGGGCCTTCAAGTCAACGGTAGCCAGACCATCCTGAACCACTTGGATGTAGAGGGATCCGCTGCGATCGGCGGTACGGTGTCGGTATTCAGCCGTCTCATCATCGATGCTCTTCCTTCCGCTCCAGGCATCGCTTCCTCCCCGACGGCCGTCAACTATTACAGCTCCGGCTCCGCAGCTCAGCCCGGCCTAGTGCTTCCCGGATCGGACGGATCCGTCTATGTCCTGTTCGTCGACGTATCGGGCGCCGTGCCGGCGCTCGGAATTCAGCGGTTATAAGATCCGCGGGCCGCTGCCCTGCGATCCCGCCTCCTCCGCCGCCTTGCGGAGTTCCTGGAGATAGAGATCGCCATGGCGCTTATCCGGCTCCAGATAGGTTCCCTCCGCCCATTCGTTCCATGCATTGATGAACAGGAAATCGCTCTTGTACACTTCGGCAGCCCGTCTGATCTGACGACTCAAGTACCAGCCGAACTTCTCCGGACTTCCGCCCACGCAGCTTTGGCCTCCGGACTTCAAACGGGGCGTGTTGTCCCATCCGACGAAGGCTCCCGGCATGATCGGCTCCCCTTCCCTGAGGCGCGACCTGTTCAAGATCAGATTCCAGACCTGGTCGTAGTCGAAGACATGATGATAGCCGTTATTGATGTCGAATTTTCTCCACTGGATGTTGTTCGGGCTGGTGGCAAAGGTATAATGGGGCTCGAACTCGACGCTGGCGTCGAATCCGTGCTGCTTCGGCACCGGGAATCCGCCCAGCGTACGAATCCAGTACAAGCCTGGGAGCCCGCTTTCCTCTGCCCACCGGTTCCAGCAACGGCGCATCTCCTCCCAGCAAGGCATATTTCCAGGACGGTAAATGAGAAAGACCGGCTTGCCGTCTATTCGGATATATCTCGGATCGAGAAAGAAGTTCAACAAATAGTTGAAATGTTCCTTCCAATCCGATTCGGTCCCGTATTGCTGCTCCACGATGATATCCTTGTCGCCGCCGTCCCATTTCTTCGTCCAGGATTCGTTCGCCCAGGAAAAGCAAAAAGGGAAATTCGGCGTGCCCATCGATAAAATTTCTTCCATCGGCTGCTGCAGCAGCTTTTTCCCCTTGAACCAGTAATGATAATAGCAAAAGCCGTAAATGCCGAACCTCGCCGCCAGGCTAGCTTGCCACTCCCTCGCTTCAGGGGAGGTCAGGTCATAATAATAATCATGCAGCGGCTCCCTGGGTTGCTCATGTCCGGCGTAAAGCGGTTTGGCTTTGCGCGTATTGGTCCATTCGGTGAACCCTTTTCCCCAGCTCCGGTCGTTCTCCGGAATAGGATGGAATTGAGGAAGCAGATAGGCAATCAGCTTCACCTGTACGATCCTCCTAAGCCTGATACGCGGCTTTGAGCAGCTTCAGGGATATTTGCACATACGAATATTCATACCGGCTCCGTTCCAGAGCAGCGGTAGCTACCGCTCGTCTCTTGTCGGGATTGTGCCAGTAATGATGGATCAGCCGCGGCAGCTCTTCCTCCTTGGCGAATGGAATCATGTCTACTCCGGGCGCCATCACGGAAGAAGCGGCATCCGGAAGCCAGATGAATTGCGGCGTGCCGCAAGCCGCCATCTCCAGCATCGTTGCGGTGTCTTCCTCCCAGTTGATTGCCGCGGCGGCTCCGTTATAATAAAGCTCCGATGGAACTCCGGAATCCGCGGTTTCGACGCCCGGACAGCCTTCCCAGCCTTTGCCCATAGCGAGAATTCTGCCGCCTTCCAATGGACCCTGGCGGATAGCGGAGAGGCATTGCCGTCTTGCCGGCGTTGACTGACCTACCAGGAGCAGCCCGGATGCATGCCGTTCGTCCACATGGCGTTGGTAAAACCGCGCTGGATCCGCGCCAAAGGGAAGCACCCCGGCTTTTGTTCCAAGCCTGGACAGTGCCTCCGCATCTTCAACCTGCGGGACAAAGATTGCGGAGAAAGCCTGGAGCAGCCTTTGATCGGCGTGACTTGCGGCTTCGATTGACGTCATCCACCATACCTTCTTGATGTCGCTTCCCCTCAAAAAAGTGGCTGCTAGCGGAGTGAGCGTCTGTTCGCTGCCGGCCATGATCAGCACATCGGGCTGGTAGTCCACGATTTGGGCGCAAAAATCCTTTTCAGAATATTTCATTGGTATGACTTCTTTGGCGAACAGGCGCACATGCTCGGCGAGCAGAGGCTCCACCCTCCATAGGTCGGCAGGCAGCATGGACACGAGGAGAACTCTCATGGATTTATAATCCGGCGGGGACATCGAAAAACGCGGGTATCGGGTCAGGCTTGGGCCTTGTACCGGGGCTGGGCCTTGGAGCAGGCTTGGGCTCTGGAGCTGGCTTGAACCCTGGAGCCGGCTTGGGCGGACAGGGGCTGCAAATGCGTGCGCCTTCGACCTCATCGACTTCATGACTTGACGGACGGTTTTTCGGATCAGCTGATTTTGAAGCTGTCTTTGCCTCCGTTCATCCGCTTTGAGGGAACGTTTTTTTTCCGGATCGCTTCATGCTTCAGGCAACCGTCCTTTTTACATTAGGGTATGCCGGGATCAACCCGCTGACTGAGGCAGCCATACCGATAAGAGCAAAAATGCTGAAAAAGCCCGGCCGCCTCCTCAATGGGGAAACGGCCGGGCTGAACGATGACGGACAAGCCTAGACAAAGTCCTTCAAAAGCTTGTCGAACTGCTCGCGGGAGAGCTTGAGGTCCTGATTCGCAAGACCCTGCTCCTGGAATCCGCTGACGAGGTTCTCGTACGAGCGGCGCTTCGTATCCTGGTAGATGAGGCCGGTAACCAAACCGTTCGTCTCCATGATTTTGGTCATGGCGGCGAGGCGGTTGGAAGGATCGTATCCTTCTCCGGCGGCTCCGTCCAGGTTGACGATGTTCTCCTTGAACCAGTCGTAGGTGTTGACTTTGTTGAAGGTTACGCATGGGCTGAACACGTTGATGAGCGAGAAGCCTTCATGCTTGATGCCGGCTTCGATGAGCGCGGTCAGCTGCTTGAGATCGCTGGAGAACGACTGGGCGACGAATGTCGCGCCTGCCGACAGGGCGATTTCGAGCGGCGACAGAACGGATTCGATGGAGCCTTCCGGCGTCGATTTCGTCTTGAAGCCTTCGGCGCTGCGGGGCGACGTCTGCCCCTTCGTCAAGCCGTAGATCTGGTTGTCCATGACGATGTACGTCATGTTGACGTTGCGGCGGATCGCATGGACCGTATGCCCCATGCCGATCGCAAATCCGTCGCCGTCGCCGCCCGAAGCGATGACGGTCAGCTCGCGGTTGGCCAGCTTGACGCCTTGCGCGATCGGGAGCGCCCGGCCATGGATGCCGTGCAGGCCGTAAGCGTTGATGTAGCCCGAGATCCGGCCCGAGCAGCCGATGCCGGAAATGACGGCCAGCTGCTCCGGCTCCAAGCCGACGTTGGCGGCAGCGCGCTGAATCGCAGCCTGGATGGAGAAGTCGCCGCAGCCCGGGCACCAGTTCGGCTTGACGTTGTTGCGGAACTCTTTAAATGTTGCCAACGGGGGTCAACTCCTTTTTAGATGCTTCGTACACTTCGGACGGCAGGAATGGATTGCCGTCGTATTTGAGCACGCTGCGGATTTTGTCCGCGTATCCGCAGTGCAGCTTGATTTGCGAAGCCAGCTGGGCCGTGGCGTTGTTCTCCAGGACGATGACCTGGGATGCCTGGTCCAGATAGGGAGCGAGCTGCTCCGTCGGGAACGGATGGATCTGGCGCACCTGCACATGGTTGGACGTGATGCCGTCCTTCTCCAGGCGCGAGCGGGCTTCATCGATCGTTCCGCCCGTAGACCCCATGCCGACGATCAGCAGGCGCGGCTTCTCATGGGGAGCGTCGACGCGGATGGCTTCCGGAATCTGCAGGGAGACCAGCTTGCCCAGACGTTTGTCCATCATGTTCTTGCGGTTCACGGCGCTCTCCGACGGCCTTCCCGTCTCGTCATGCTCGACGCCGGTCACATGATGCAGGCCGCCTTTGTCGCCAGGCAGCGAGCGCGGAGATACGCCGTCCTCGGTAAGCTCGTAACGCTTGAACAGCTGATGCTGCTCCAGCTCCGGCAGCTCGCGCTGCAGCTTGCCGCGGCGGATCTCGATGCGGTCGTAGTCGATCGGCTCGCAGCTTTGCTTGCCGAGGGACAGCTGCAGATCCGTCATGACGATGACCGGCACCTGGTATTCTTCCGAAATGTTGAAGGCCTCCACCATGTCGTAGAAGCAGTCTTCGATCGAGGCAGGCGCGATGACGACCTTCGGAATCTCGCCATGCGTGCCGTAGACCATGGCGTTGAGGTCGGACTGCTCCTGCTTCGTCGGCAGTCCCGTCGAAGGTCCTCCGCGCTGCGTATCGACGATGACGAGCGGCTGCTCGGTCATTCCGGCGAGGCCGATCGCCTCCATCATGAGGGACAAGCCCGGTCCGGCGGATGCCGTCATCGTGCGCACGCCGGCATAATTGGCGCCGATCGCCATCGTCACGGCCGCGATCTCGTCTTCCGTCTGGACTACCGTGCCGCCGAACTTTGGCAGCTTCTTGATCAGGTATTCCATGATTTCGGATGCCGGAGTGATGGGATAAGCGCTCATGAGCCTGCAGCCCGCGGCAACCGAGCCGAGGCCGATCGCTTCATTGCCGATCATGAACAGCTTCTGCTTGCCGTCGGCCGGCTCGAGAGCGAACTCCTCGAGCGGACCTCCCGCCTGCTCCAGCACGAATTCGGCGCCGCGCTTCACGGCTTCGACGTTCTTCTCGACGATCGCCGGGCCTTTGCGGCCGAATTCTTCTTCGACCGCTTTGTTGAACACCTCGAGCGGAAGGCCGAGCAGCGCCCAGGATGCGCCGGAGGCCACCATGTTTTTCATGAGCGAGGTGCCCAGATCTTCGGCGATCGATGTGATCGGCACGGCGAACAGGCGCGCGTCGCTTCCTTCCGGCAAGGCGGGATTGAATTTCGCGTCCGCCACGACAACGCCGCCGGGACGGAGCTCGGGCGCGTTGAGATCGATGCTTTCCTGGTCGAACGCGACAAGAATATCGAGATCATCCGAGATGGCCCGGATGGGAGATGTGCTGATGCGGATTTTGTTATTGGTATGTCCGCCCTTGATCCGCGAGGAGAAATGACGGTACCCGTATAAATAATAGCCGAGGCGGTTCAGAGCGGTGGAGAAAATCCGGTCGGTGCTCTCCACGCCTTCGCCCTGCTGGCCTCCTATTTTCCAAGACAGCTGACTGATCACTTGCGTCCAACTCCTCATCTGCTATGAGACCTTTTTCACAATCTCCATAAATTTTATGCCTCCACCTTTAAAAATGCAAGGCATTATCGAGAAAAGTTCTCATACAGGAATCCGATGGAACCTATAACAGATACTGATAGTTGCCCGATGCCTCAGTCCCCCGGCAGCTCGCTCAGAAGGAAGGAAATCGCGTTTCCATTCATAAAAGCCGCGGCTTGCCGCGCTCCGAACTCGCTTACGAGAGCGGATCGCAGCGAGCGGACGTCGCCGGGATGCCGAAGACCCTCCACGTAAAGCTCGATGCCGTCGAAGTCGGAACCGAGCATGATGTGCTTCTCTCCTCCCAAGGCGCATATATGCTCGATATGGCGAAGGATGTCGTCAATATGCACCTGCTCCGCGCTGCTGACGAAATAAGGCACGTAGGTCATGCCGATCCTTCCTCCCATCGCAATGAGCGCCCGAATCTGATCGTCGGTCAGATTTCTCGGGTGGGCGCAGACAGACTTCGCGTTGGAATGCGAGGCGATGAACGGCCTCTCGGTCCGGTCCGCCAGTTCCCAAAACCCTGTCTCCGTCAAATGCGACACATCCAAAATGATGCCGAGCTCGTTGCAATGCCGGATCAGCTGCCGTCCCTTCTCCGTGAGTCCGCCTTGTCGTTCTTCCATGACTCCGTCGGCCGCCCAGTTCCCATAGTTCCAGGTCAGGCCAAGCAAGCGGACTCCCAGCCTGCGCGCAATGCGAAGCATCGCGAAGTCTCCTTCCAGCCCGTCCGCTCCTTCCAGCGTCAGGAGGGCGGCGATCCGGCGTTCGGCAAGGCTGCGCTCAAGATCCTGCCTGCTCGCGACGAACCGGTAGGCATCATTGGAGACGATCTTTTCGTAAAAGAGGTCGATGCTTCTGAGAACGGCGTCGAATGTCTTCGGCCTGCTTTCCGTCAAATAGATCGCGTAGGCCTGAAGCATATAACCCGCTGCCAGCTGTCGGTCAAGCGTCACGTCGAGCTGCCGGCTGCCGGAGCCGCCAGCCGCTTGGCAGACGTCGAGCTCCGGATGACTCAGCAGCTTGCTGAGCACGTCGCAATGCAGATCCGCGACTCCGAGTACAGGGTGTTTCATGGCGCTGCAGCCTCCTGTTCCGTTTCTTGCTCTTGCATGATATGAATCCATGGCTGTAAATGGACGCAAAAAAACCTGCTTACACCGTAAACAGGTCGAATCGAATAAGTTGTCCGGTCTTCAGCGCGGCTCTACGATCAGCTTGATCGCTGTGCGGTCTTCGCCATCGATGACGATATCGGTGAAAGCGGGAATGCAGATGAGGTCCACCCCGCCGGGAGCGACGAAGCCTCGGGCGATCGCGACCGCCTTGATCGCCTGATTGATGGCTCCAGCCCCGATCGCCTGCAGCTCAGCAGCTCCACGTTCCCTTAGAACTCCAGCCAGTGCCCCTGCGACGGAATTTGGATTGGACTTAGCGGAAACTTTTAATACTTCCATGGAAAGTACCTCCTCGGGAATGATGGGTAGCTGCGGCTCTACACTACTTCCATACCTATTCGAGAGGGGACAAAAAATTCCTGCTTCCATTCCGATAGCCGTCTCCAGGATTCGCCACCGTTCTTATCAGTACATCGCTAGAGAGGTCTCGGTCAATCGAATTTTCTCCAGCTTTGCAGCCTGCCCGGTCGTTTCGTCCATCTGGACGAGCAGTCCGTGCAGATGCCAGTCGCCTTCATCGACGACAAATCTCGACGGAAGGCCGGTCAGGAACTTATGCAGCACAGCGCCCCGCTCCATGCCGAGGATGCCGTCCATCGGCCCGGTCATGCCGACATCGGTCAGATAGGCGGTGCCGCCCGGAAGGATCCGGTCATCGTTCGTCTGCACATGGGTATGCGTACCGACGACGAGACTCGCTCTGCCGTCAAGATACCAGCCCATCGCGATCTTCTCGGAAGTCGCCTCCGCGTGGAAGTCGACCATGATGCAGCGGGTTTCTTCTTGCAGCAGCTCCAGCTGCTCGTCCGCCACGCGGAACGGATCGTCATTGGGCGGCAGGAATGTCCTGCCCTGCAGGTTCAGGATGCCGAGCTTCTTGCCGTTCGCCTTGATGACCGCCGCTCCGCGGCCGGGCGATTGAGGCGAGAAGTTGGCCGGACGGACGATCCGCTCCTCATCGTCGATCCACTCGAAGATGTCCCGGTTGTCCCAGGTGTGGTTGCCCATCGTAATGCCGTTGACGCCCCAGTCAAAAAACTCCTTGGCGATCGCGGCCGTAATTCCCCTGCCGGCCGCTGCATTCTCGCCGTTCACGATAATGATGTCGGGATTATATTTGGACCGGAGAGCGGGCAGCGCCTTGCGCAGCGCCGTACGGCCGACGTTGCCGACGATATCTCCGATGAACATGACTTTCAGCATGACTTGCCTCCTTCGGATTACAAAGAAAATCCCGCTCCGGAGAGCGGGATGATCCACGGTATTACTTGGCGTATTCGACCGCGCGGGTTTCCCGAATGACCGTGACCTTGATATGTCCCGGATAATCGAGCTCGCCTTCGATCTTTTTCGTGATGTCTCTGGCAAGGCGGAACGCCTCGGTATCGTCGACTTTCTCCGGCTGCACCATGACGCGGACTTCGCGTCCGGCCTGGATCGCGTACGATTTCTCGACGCCGTCGAACGATTCGGAGATGGCCTCCAGCTTCTCCAGACGCTTGATGTACGTCTCCAGCGTCTCGCGGCGTGCGCCTGGGCGCGCTGCAGACAAGGCGTCTGCCGCTCCGACCAGCATTGCGATGACGGAGGTCGCTTCGCAGTCGCCATGATGGGACGCGATGCTGTTGATGACGACCGGATGCTCCTTGTACTTGCGGGCCAGCTCGACGCCGATCTCGACGTGGGAGCCTTCCACTTCGTGGTCAAGAGCCTTGCCGATGTCATGCAGCAGTCCGGCGCGCTTGGCCAGCGTGATGTCCTCGCCAAGCTCGGCGGCCATCAACCCGGTCAGGTAAGCGACTTCCATGGAGTGCTTGAGCACGTTCTGGCCGTAGCTCGTCCGGTACTTCAGGCGGCCGAGAATCTTGATGAGATCCGGGTGGATGGCGTGCACGCCCACTTCGAAAGTGGCCTGCTCTCCATACTCGCGAATCCGCTCGTCCACCTCGCGGCGGGATTTCTCCACCATCTCTTCAATGCGGGCCGGGTGAATCCGTCCGTCCGCAACGAGCTTCTCGAGTGCGGTGCGGGCGATTTCACGCCGAATGGGATCGAAGCCGGACAAGATGACCGCTTCCGGCGTATCGTCGATGATAAGGTCGATACCCGTCAAAGTTTCCAGCGCGCGGATGTTGCGGCCTTCGCGGCCGATGATCCGGCCCTTCATTTCTTCGTTCGGCAGCGTGACGACCGATACAGTCGTCTCCGCCACATGGTCGGCGGCGCAACGCTGGATAGCCAGCGAGATGATGTCTCGCGCCTTCTTGTCCGCCTCTTCTTTTGCCTGCTGCTCGATTTCCTTGATCATCTGGGCAGTTTCGTGGCGGACTTCCTGTTCCACGTTGGTGAAGATGATGGTCTTGGCATCCTCCGTGGTCAGGCCGGAGATCCGTTCGAGCTCGCTCTGTTGCTGTCTGTAGATGGAGTCGATCTGATCCTGTGTTTCTTCGATTCGTTTCTCCTTGTTGGCTACCAATTCTTCTTTGCGTTCGAGTGCTTCTAGTTTTTTATCCAGTGACTCCTCTTTTTGCAGCAGCCGTCTTTCGAGACGCTGATTCTCATTGCGTCTCTCCCGAATGTCTTTATCCGCTTCAGAACGGAGTTTATGGATTTCGTCTTTCGCTTCCAGCACCGTTTCCTTCTTCAGGGCATCCGCTTCCTTCTTCGCCTGTTCGACGATCTGGACGGCAGCCTGCTCTGCACTGGAAATCTTAGCCTCGGCAATCGACTTTCGGACGAAGTAACCAATCCCAAAGGTAATCGCGCCAACAACGAGAACGATCAAGATCCACCAAATAACGGGGCTCATCTTGTTCACCTCCTCGTTGCATTCACCAAGGCAGAAAATAAGCCGGGAATGATATTCAGTTGTTGCGATTCGGTTCCAAACCGTGTCTAAGACTGTAGAATGGAGACTTATAAACTTGAATCCATTTACGAAAGGAAATACATCCCTTTCACTCGCGGATGCACTATTATTGTAGCTTTACGCAATTTCAATTGTCAAGCCAGAGCGCTTCCGTCTCCAGTTCCTCTCCTGACGACACATGCCGCACGGCCTCCCGGACCAGATCGCCCTGGAAACCGCGGCGCAGCAAAAATCCCGTCAGCTTCAGCCGCTTATCGCGATCCTCTCCTTTGAGGCTCCGCCATTTCTTGGCTGCGGCCTTGAAAGCCGCTTCCCGCTCAGCCCCGGCATCGAGCGCCTCGATCGTCTCTCCAGCGGTCAGCTTGGACACCCCGCGCTGCTCCAGCTCCTGACGGATCAGCCGGCGCCCTTTCTGGCTGCTCTTCACCTTCTGGGCGGCGTACATTCTCGCATAATCGCGGTCATCGATGACTTTTTCCTGCTGCAGCCGGTCGATCGCATAGCGGATATCCGGTTCCATATATTCCTTGCGTTTCAGATAATCCGCCATTTCCTTTGCCGTCCTCATTTTGAATCCGGCATAATACAGCCCGGAGGCATAAGCCTTATACCGGTCTCCCTCCGACTGGATCGCCTCCAGCTCCCCGCTGCTGAGCACGCTTCCTTTCAGCAATCTATACTTGACGAGTATATCCTCGTGGACGGAAAACTCCGGCTCTTCATTCCCATCCAGGCAGATCCAGTAATAGGAACGTTTGCGGGAATCGGGTTCTACCTTGGTCACGACTTTCTCGCTGCTGTCCTGCATATGATGCCTCCTCCCTGATCCACGATCGGATGGCTTGAGCAAAAAAGCACCTCTGAACGATTCAGAGGTGCTTCCCTGTCAGGCCGGTCTATTCAATGTAAGATTGGCCCGGAATGCTCGCGGGACGGCTTAAACGTCCAGCTCCAGCTCGTCCAGCTCTTCATCTTCCTCTGCGGGAGGATTGATTCCGGCGGCTGCCCGTTCGGCGGCTGCATTGAGGTTATGTGCCTCGCGGATTTTGGCATCGATCGTATCCGCTACGGCAGGGTTGTCCTTGAGGAACTGCTTGGCATTCTCGCGGCCTTGACCAAGGCGGTCGCCGTTGTAGCTGAACCAAGCGCCGCTCTTGTTGACGATGTCCATCTCGACGCCGATGTCGATGATGCTGCCTTGACGGGAAATCCCTTCTCCGTACATGATGTCGATCTCCGCCTGCTTGAACGGAGGCGCCACCTTGTTCTTCACGACTTTGATCCGCGTGCGGTTGCCCACGACATCATTGCCTTGCTTGATGCTCTCGATGCGGCGCACGTCGAGACGAACGCTGGAGTAGAACTTCAGGGCGCGGCCGCCGGGAGTCGTCTCCGGGTTGCCGAACATGACGCCGACCTTCTCGCGAAGCTGGTTGATGAAGATCGCGATCGTCTTCGACTTGCTGATGGCGCCGGACAGCTTGCGCAGCGCCTGCGACATGAGGCGCGCCTGAAGGCCGACGTGGGAATCGCCCATCTCGCCTTCGATCTCGGCCTTCGGCACGAGAGCGGCGACGGAGTCGATGACGATGACGTCTACCGCGCCGCTGCGCACGAGCGCCTCGGCAATCTCGAGAGCCTGCTCGCCGGTGTCCGGCTGGGACAGCAGCAGCTCGTCGATGTTGACGCCGAGCTTGCTCGCATAAAGCGGATCGAGCGCATGCTCCGCATCGATGAAGGCGGCTTGTCCGCCCGTGCGCTGCACTTCCGCGATTGCATGGAGAGCGACCGTCGTCTTGCCGGAGGATTCCGGACCGTATACTTCAATGACGCGGCCCCGCGGAAATCCGCCGATGCCGAGTGCGATATCTAATGCGAGGGAACCGCTGGAAACCGTCTCAACGGTCATATGCGTGGACTCGCCTAGTTTCATAATGGAGCCTTTTCCGAATTGTTTCTCGATTTGGCGGAGAGCCATATCTAAAGCTGCGCGGCGATCTGACAAGAGATCCACATCCTTCATTCATCATTTTATAGTTCTATCATAGCCTGTTTGCATTCGTTTGCCAAGCTTTTTTTTCGAACATACATTCGCTTTTTTTTGTCCGCGGCGCCACCTCCGTATCCGCAGCGGCGTCCGGACAAAAAAGAACCGCAGCTGCGAAATGCAAGCTACGGTTCTTCCGTTAACTGTCTCCATTGTAGACCATTCCCGATGCCCAGACAAGAGCACCCGGAATGCAGCCGGAGCCGAGCGGGCGCTGCGGCCGGCATGTTCATCCGGACGCCCGGCGGATCAGGATTCCTTGAGCAGCGTCCACAGCCGGTACAAGGCGTGCTTGGCTGCGCGCAGCCGCACCATTTCCCGGCTGCCGCCGGCTTGCAGCGTGTATACGGAAGCTTCCATGCCCTTGCGCGAGATGCCGATGTAGACAAGTCCGACCGGCTTGCCCTCGGACTCTCCCGGACCCGCCACGCCCGTTATGGATACGCCCCAGTCGCTGCCGGTCGTCTCGGACACCCGCTGGGCCATCAAGGCTGCCGTCGCCTCGCTTACCGCCCCTGGCGCTCCCGCGCCTTCCAGCATCTCCAACGGAATGCCGAGCAGCTGATGCTTGAGCGCATTGGTGTACGTGACGATGCCTCCCAGGAACTCTCCGCTGCTGCCGGGCCTCGAGGTGATCAGCTCGGCGAACAGCCCGCCCGTGCAGCTCTCGGCGCTGCTGAGCCTGTGCCTGCGGTCGCGCAGAAGCCGCAGAACGGCTTCCTCCAGCGGGATATCCTCCTGCGCATACAGGTAGCTGCCGACCCTGGACTGGATCGTCGCAGCCATATCGTCGATCCGCTTCAGAGCCTCCGCTTCATCCGGCGATTTGGACGACAGGCGGATCGTCACCTCTCCCTCCTTGGCATAAGGAGCGATCGTCGGATCGGTCTGGGCTTCGATAAGATCGATCAGCTCATGCTCCAGCTTGGATTCGCCGATGCCGGCAAATCGGAGAATGCGGGAGTGAAGCGCCGCTCCACGGCCGTATTCCTGAAGGATCCAGCTTGTCGCGGGGCCTTCGAACATTGGCTTCATCTCCATCGGCGGTCCGGGCAGCAGAATATAGCGGATGCCGTCCTGTTCAAGGGCGTTGCCGACGGCGAGTCCCGCTTCGTTGTCCAGTGCGGCGCTTCCCTCGATCGAATTCGCCTGCCTCAGGTTGCTCTCCACCATATGAGCGCCGCGGCTCGCGAAGAAGGATTTCATTCTCGCCAAGGAAGGCTCGTGGATCACCAGCTTGCGTCCGAGCATGTCGGCAAGCACATCCTTGGTGAGATCGTCCATTGTCGGCCCCAGGCCTCCCGTGAAGACGAGCAGATCGGCCCGGGAAGAAGCGATTGCAATGGCTTCTTTCAGCCGGGAGGCGTTGTCGCCGACGACCGTCTGGAAAAACACGTCGATGCCCAGGGCTGCCAGCCCTTGGGACAAGTAGCGCGCGTTGGTGTTGACGATTTGGCCAAGCAGCAGCTCGGTTCCGACCGCGATGATTTCGGCTTTCATGTTGGCATTTCTCCTCCGGGATTGGGTTTGTCGCGATGATTGATAATGGGACAATCGGCGGGAACGCGCCCGTGCACAGATTCCTCGATGACGGTCAGGCGTTCCAAGGCAAATGGAAGGATGGTGCCGGCGGCCCCATCCTTTCAGCTTACAAGAAAGGCCCCCGATCCCAGAGGGGATCGATGGCCTTGTCCAGCCGGTTATTCAACCGGGATGAGATTGCGGTTTTTGATGAAGTAGTCGATGCCCGACCATACCGTAATCAATGCGGCAGCCCAGCTCAGGATCAGATCCAGAGGCAGGTCCAGGAATGCTCCCGGGAAATTGTTGAGCAGCAGCACGATGATCATGGCGATCTGAACGCCGGTCTTCCATTTGCCCCAAGTGCTTGCAGCCAGTACGGAGCCTTCCAGCAGAGCGATCTGCCGGAGGCCGGTCACGGCGAATTCGCGGCTGATGATGACGATAGCGAACAAAGCGCTCAGCTTATCCATCTCGACCAGCGAAATAAGCACGGCAGCGACGAGCAGCTTGTCGGCGAGCGGATCGAGCAGCTTGCCCAGATTGGTCACCATCTTGTTCTTGCGGGCCAAATATCCGTCCAAGCCATCCGTGCTGGCTGCGATAATGAATATCAGCGTGGCGATCATCTGCGTGTACGTAATTTGATAGTCCCCGAGCTTAATGGATCCCAGATCAAGACGGATCAGCAAAAAGAACATGATTACAGGCACGAGAAAAATACGCGCAAGCGTGATCTTGTTGGCCAAATTCACGCGGGTTCCCCTCCCTGACAAAACTCTAACCTAAAGTATGTACGCTACCCGGGAGGCCATTCTCAAAAGAACGGACATAGCCGGTCCCTATACGATAAAAGTATAAACGAACCGAAAACCCGCTGTCAAAATTGTTACCGGAAATTCGTGTACTGCAGCTCCAGCTCCAGGTTCGCGCCGCGGAGCAAAGCCATGACGGCCTGCAGGTCGTCGCGGCTCTTGCCGGTCACGCGCAGCTGGTCTCCCTGGATCTGGCTCTTCACTTTCAGCTTGGAGTCGCGGATAAGGATATTGATCTTCTTGGCGTCGTCCTGGCCGATCCCCTGCTTCAGCTTGATGCGCTGGCGCACGGTGCCGAGCGAGGCGGCTTCAATCTTGCCGAAGTCCATATTCTTGATCGGGACGTTCCTCTTGATCATCTTGGTCTGGAGAATGTCGATGACGCTCTTGAGCTTGTACTCGTCGTCCGACTGGACGACCAGCTCTTCCTTCTCCAGCTTGATGCTGCTCTTGCTTCCTTTAAAATCAAAGCGGTTCTCGATTTCCTTCTCCGCTTGGACAATCGCGTTGTTCAGCTCCTGCAGATCGACCTTCGATACGATATCAAACGAATTTTCGGAACTCATGGCAAATCCTCCTTACATGGCATTCCTCTTATTATAAAACATCCGGCTGCGAAAGTATAACCGGCGGGGACGCCGATGCATTTCCGCGGGACAAGCCTGCGGCTCTGCGCATCTATCCCATCGAATCGAATACAGGCAGCAAGGCCGTCACCATCGGCCTCCCTTTCAACCGCCGATCTTTACGTTCCAGCCTCTTAGGATCGTGCAATCGAAAAAGGCATCCCGCACAGGGATGCCTTGTCGTGCTGCTATTGGCTGTTTTCGGAATCCGAGCCGCTCGTACCGTCGGTTGTTCCGGCCGAATCGGCATCGCCGCCGGATGCTGCATCTCCTCCGGATGCCGGCTCGAACTGGATCTTCTTCGAGCTTGGACGGTCTCCGTCGTCGATCAGCTGGCCGCCGACCGTAATCTCGGTATTGTCCGCGCGTCCGGTATTGAGATAAATGACGTCATCCACCGGTACGGACAGAGTGTCGCCGGCTTCGGCCGCTTTGTTGTACAGGAATTCGCCTTTTGGACCGCCTTTGCGAACTTCGATCCATGCGGTGCCGGTAAAGCTCAGTTCAATGGTGACGGCGCCGTTGGTCTTGTAGTAATCAATCTTGCCCGACTTGCGGTCGAACGTCACGGCCCCTTCCGGAGTCGGGGTCGGAGTAGGAGTCGGCGACGGAGTCAGGCTGGGCGACGGGCTCGCCCCTCCGGCAGCATCTCCCGGAGACGGCGATTGTCCAGGTCCGGGCGTATTCGTCGTGATCGGCGTTTCGTCCGCGGTGGGCGTCTGCCGGTCCGGCTTGATGACGAAAATCCAGATCAAGACGACGATCAGCGCCAGAAAAGCCCACATCAGCACGGAAAACCCCAGCTTGCCGACCCGTTCGGAGGTCGCCCTCGAGGTCGATGCCTTGCGCGGCGGCTGCGGGGCAGCGGCC
>NZ_CBRA020000083.1:0-15881 GCF_000469945.2 Paenibacillus sp. P22
GGACGGCGTCATCCTGCTCTCTCCGATGAGGGAGGAGGAGGACCGCAAGGAGCTGGAAAAGCGGGGCATKCACGTTCGGCGGTTCCCAGCCGCTGTCGACGTGTGGCCCTGCAGGCATTCATAGCGCCCTCCTGCGTACGTCACGGTCGCCTTGGCCGCATAGGCTGCGCCCGGCGCCCAGGCTGAATCCTCGGCGTACACCCGCGGGCCTGCCGGATACAAGGCAGCCATCAGCAGAGCCAGCATCAGGCTCCAGATTTTCAGGCTGTCAAGCTTTCCTCTTCTGGGGTCGACCTTCTTCATCAATCATCATCCTTTCTCTTACGGGATGACTATATCTTTGAAAATAGCGGTCGGCCGGGCAAGTGCTGGAAGGCCCATACCAGCGCCTGCCGCAGAAATTTCCCCCTGTCCCCTTCAGTCATGAGGGTTGGGAGGGGACGGCACGGCTGGAGCGGAATCTCCGCCCATTCTGCGGCGCGACGTCTCCTTGCGGCCGGTAGCGGGGACATGCCTGCCCGCCTTGGCGAGTCCCATCACCGGCATGTTTCCATAGACCGCTTCATGGCTTCCGGGCTGAATCACATACGTTTCATGGAAGATGCCGACCGACCCGTCCGTTCCAACGGAACGGTTGAATTTCTTCCAAGCCTCCAGATGCATGCCGCCCCGCGCATAGCGCTCCAGCTGGTCGTAGGATCTCCAGTACTGCAGCAGCACAGGGCCGCGCGCGCCCATGTACATCTCATGGCTGATGAAGCCCATGTCCGGATTGCCGTACAGCTCCCGCATCATCGGCCCCATCGAGCGGACTACCGGCAGCCACTTGTGCACGGCCAGCAGCTTGTTGATCCTCATTCCAATGACGAACACAACGAATGTGCCGTCCATTTCCGCGGTGAACCTTCCCGATATCGCTTTAGCCATTCCTTCCACTCTCCTTTTTATTTATCAGTCAATAAATTATCAGGGGTAAAAAAGGCCGCTCCTTCAGCGGCATTTCTCATTCCCGGAACCAACTTTGCTGTACATTTCCTCCATGCTCAACGTGCTTCGGGAGCTGCGGCCAAGCTTAGCAATCCAAGCTCTCCTCCCAAGGCAGCAGCTGCTTCAGTCCTGTCAGCTCGGACAAGGCGATGGCCAGCCCGAGACCGATGAACTGGGTCGCGCGGAAACCCGGGAACTCCAGGCCTGCCCGTTCGAAACGGAGCTTCAAGCCGGCATGAATGGAGGCAAACTCCTCCTGGACATACTGGCGGATGCCCGGCTCCGGTATGGAGTGGGCCGTCATGCAGAGCAGCACCTCGATGCGGAAGCCGCCCTCCAGCAGCTCCCGGAACGCATGGCCCATCGCCTGCTCGAGCTCGCCGGGAGGCGCCTGAACCGCCTCGAACGCTCCGCGGATCTGCTGTGCAGCCCTCTGCAGGACGGACATGTAGAGAGCTTCCTTCGTCCGGAAAAAATGAAAGACGTACGGCTGGGTAACGCCGACCGCGGAAGCCACATCCGCCGTTGTTGTTTTGTAATATCCTTTTTCGGCAAACAGCGCGGCGGCAGCGCTTGAAATCTGCTCTCTGCGTCCTGCTGCCTGTTCCTCTCTCGATGTCATGAGATCCTATACCTTCCCTGTATTCTCCATTTATTAATCCATAAATAAAATAACTTCCCCCATCCATTCTGTCAATCCATCCAGGCAAAAAAATCCTGCGCTCCAAGGAGCGCAGGAGAACACTCGCGCGTCTCCGCGCGGGGTGCAAGGGCAGAACGAATGTCGGGTCGGATCAATGTCCGGCGTGATGGACTTGCTCCTGCTTCTCGACTTTCACCCGCTTGATGAACAGGGCGCATACAAAGCCAAGCACGGCAAAAATCATGACGAAAAGGAAAGCATTTTGAACTCCCTGGGTCATGGCCGCGGGAACGGTCGACAGATCCGCAGGCGAATGCTTGCCGTCGGCATAATAAGCCTTGCTGCCCGCCGTCATGATGCTGATAGCGAGCGCCGTGCCGATCGCACCCGCAACCTGCTGCAAGGTGTTCATGATCGCCGTTCCGTCCGGATAGAGCTCCCGCGGCAGCTGGTTCAGCCCGTTGGTTTGGGCCGGCATCATGATCATGGAAATGCCGATCATCAGAAGGCTGTGCAGGAGGATGATCTCGCCTTTGGACGTGCCCGTATTGATGCCCGTCAGCAGCCAAAGCACGACGAACACCAGCACCAGGCCAGGCAATACGAGCCAGCGGGGGCCGTATTTATCGAACAGCCTGCCCATGATCGGAGACATGACGCCGTTGATCAGTCCGCCGGGAAGCAGCAGCAGTCCCGCCGCGAGCGGCAGCAGGCCGATGCCGGCCTGCAAATACAAAGGCAGCAGAATGACAGTGGAAAGAATGATCATCATCCCGATGAAGATCATCAGCGTGCCGAGCGTGAACATCGGGAAGCGGAATGCCCTCAGATTCATCATCGGCTGCTTCATCCGCAGCTGGCGGACGGTGAACAGGATCAAGGCGACGATGCCGACGGCGATTCCGATAATGACTTTCGGGCTGCTCCAGCCATGGTCGCCTTCTCCTGCGCTGCTGAAGCCGTAGACGACGCCTCCGAAGCCGAAGCTGGAGAGCGCGATCGAATAGATATCGATCCGCGGACGGGCAAGCTCGGAGACGTTTTTCATGAACATCAGGCCGAACAGAAGCGCGACGACCAGAAGCGGCAGCGCCGTCCAGAATATCGTCCTCCAGCTGGCATACTCGAGGAACAGGCCGGCAATGGCAGGGCCGACCGCCGGCGCGAACATGATGACAAGCCCCATCATGCCCATCGCCGCTCCACGCTTTTGCGGCGGAAAGATAACCAGTACCGTGTTGAACATCAGCGGAATGAGGAGGCCGGTGCCGACCGCCTGGACAAGCCTTGCAATGAACAGGAAAGCGAAGCTCGGCGCGCTCGCCGCGATCAGCGTGCCGGCAATCGAGAAGACGAGCGATGCGGTGAACAGCTGCCGCGTCGTGAACCATTGGAGCAGCAAGCCCGAGATCGGCACGAGAATCGCCAGCACGAGCAAAAATCCGGTCGTAAGCCACTGAATCGTGGCAGGCTCGACGTTGAACGTGCTCATCAGCTCATTCAGCGCGATATTGAGTGCCGTTTCGCTGAACATCCCGATGAATCCGGCAAGCAGCAAAGCGGTCATAATCGGAACAACCTTGAAGGAAGCTCCTTCTTGAGGAGCAGCGGCTGCTTCCATTGTTTTTTCCATCTGGTTTCCCTCCTGGGACGGGGGTTTTCCCCGTCCTTTGTCTCTTTTTAGTTTCCGACCCCTCCATCGGTTCCATTCACTAGCACAGGCATGAATTCCTCCACAAGCCGGAACGGCCGGGTATCCTTGTTCGTCATCGCGAGAATGACGGCGCCCTCCAGCATGGAAATGATCAGAATCGCCGATTTGACGGCAGATTCAGGGTCCAGGCCTCCTTGCCGCAGAGCCGCTTCCAGGCTTCCCTGCCATTCGGAGAATACCGTCTGGCATGCCTGCCTCAGCCCGTCGCTGATGCCGCTTGTCTCCACGAACATCCAGAAGCTGAACGGGATGCATTCGGCGAAATCATTCGCTCCGGCGCTTTCCGTAATTCCCCGCACAAAAGCCTGGAGAGCCTTGGATACGGAAGGCTCGCTCTCCATGCAGCTCCGAAGCGAATCCAGCACGGCGCGCTTGGACAGAGAAATGCATTCCATGGCGAGCTGCTCCTTGCCCTCGGGAAAAAAGTGGTACAGCGAGCCTTTGGGCGCCTTGCTTTCCTTGACGATCTGGCTCAGTCCGGTGGCATGATAGCCTTGCAGCAGGAACAAGCGGGAAGCCGTCTCGACGATCCGATCCCGGGTATGATTGCGGTCGACCATAGGAGCTCCTTTCGAATTAGAACGATCGGTCTAGTCAATGAAACCATAAAAAAAGGCATCCGGTCAACGGACCGGATGCCTTTAGCCAAATCTTTGCCGAGCCGCCCATGGGAAAAAGCGGACATCCGCAAGCGCGAAGAGGAGAGTGCGGAGTCGCACCCTCCTCCGCTGCACATGGGAGCCTAATCCGTCAGCTTGGCGTAAGCTTCCGCGTCCAGCAGCGCCGCTACAGCCGCCTTGGCGTCGGCGCCCGTGTCGATCTCGATCATCCAGCCGCCGGCAAAAGGATCGTTGTTGACGAGCTCCGGCGAATCGCCCAGCTCCTCGTTGACCCGGACGACCGTTCCGCTGACGGGGGAATACAGGTCGGACACCGTTTTGACGGACTCGATCGTCCCGAGAGGTTGTCCCGCTTCAACGCTGTCTCCAGCCTGCGGCAGCTCGACGAACACGATGTCCCCGAGCTGATGCTGGGCATGGTCCGTAATGCCGATCCGAACAATCGTCTCTCCAGCCGCTTCCGCCCACTCATGCTCCTCCGTATAGCCCAATCCTGCGCGAATCTCACTCACTGGACGCTCATCCTTTCCCATCATGGCCTGGTTTGGCAATCTATGCGCAAAGCGTAAACGATATCGGGCGGCTGTGTCAACATAACTCACTCGGCATGTCTTTTAGTCTGAAATTCTGTTGACACAGGGTTGTCCCATCTGTAAAACTGGTTGTAACTGAATATGCGGATGAACGCAACGGGAGAGATCGCCGGTACATGAAGCGGCGCCGAAGGAGTAACCCTGCCCGGCAGGGGAATCTCTCAGGCAGAAGGACCTTTGCGGGACGCGCCTCTGGAGAGAACGGAAGCTTGCGGCCCCGCCGCTTCGCCGACGTCACCAAAGGGGAAACCTGCGGAGACGAATGCGCAGGGTAACTCTCAGGTACCAAGGACAGAGCATGGATGACACGTTCAGCATGGCTGCGGATTTTTTGCAGCCGGCGGGCGTCGTTTTTCCTGCGCTGTCCTTTTTGCTTTTCTCCCTTTCATTATGCACCAAGGACGGCTTCTTCATCAGTCGGGCGTTGAAGGCTCGCAAGGCGAAGATGAACAATCAGCGAACAGGCTAGACTTTCGAGTACGAGCATACAAAGGGAGGACTACCATGGCCAATCTGCGCACGACCCCGCTCCATTCCCTCTACAAGGAATACGGCGAAGCCCGCTGCATCGACTTCGGCGGCTGGGATCTGCCGGTTCAGTTCACCGGCATACTGAAGGAGCATGAGGCTGTCCGGCAGCGCGCCGGGCTGTTCGACGTATCCCATATGGGAGAGTTCCTCGTCACCGGCAAGTTCGCCGGCGATTTCCTGCAGCGCGTGACGACCAACGACGTGTCCAGGCTGAAAGACGGCTCCGCCCAATATACGCTCATGTGCTATCCGGACGGAGGCGTCGTCGACGATCTGCTCGTCTACCGGATCAGCGAGGACCAGTACATGCTTGTCGTCAACGCGTCCAACATCGGCAAGGATCTCGATTGGCTGCGGGAGCATCTGATCGGGGACGTGACGGTGGAGGACCGCTCCGACGACACAGCGCTGATCGCTCTGCAGGGTCCTCTCGCAGGTGAGATTCTGGACCGCTGCACGGAGGCCGATTGGAGCGGGCTGAAGCCGTTCGAGTTTCTGCCGAAGGCGGCCGTATGCGGCGTCGAGCTGCTGCTCTCCCGCACCGGCTACACCGGGGAGGACGGCTTCGAGCTGTACGCGCCGGCTCCCGACGCGGCCAGGCTGTGGCGCGCGCTGATGGAAGCCGGAGCTCCGTTCGGCCTCGAGGCCGCCGGTCTCGGCGCGCGCGATACGCTGCGCTTCGAGGCGAGGCTGCCGCTGTACGGCCAGGAGCTGTCGGCCGATATATCCCCTCTGGAAGCCGGACTCGGATTTTTCGTGAAGCTGGATGCGGGCGACTTCATCGGCCGCGACGCGCTGGCAGCGCAGAAGGAAGCCGGCGTGCCCCGCAAGCTTGTCGGCATCGAGCTGCTGGAGCGGGGCATCCCGCGCTCCCATTACCAGGTCTATGCCGGAGAGCGGCTGATCGGCGAAGTGACATCGGGCACCCAGTCGCCGACGCTCAAGCGCAATCTCGGACTCGCGCTGATCCTGGCCGAGTATGCCGCTGTCGGCACCGAGGTCGAGGTCGACATCCGCGGCAAACGGTTGAAGGCCGCTGTCGTCAAAGCCCCTTTCTACAAACGAAACGCGGCATCGCCCGCATCAGCCAAGGAGTGACAAACCCTTCATGACGACCCAGCATCGCTATATCCCCATGACCGAGCAGGACCAGCAGGAAATGCTGCAGACGATCGGCGCGGCCACCCTGGAAGACCTGTTCCGCGACATTCCGCAATCGATCCGCTACAAGGGCACGCTGCCAATGTCAGGCGCGCTCGACGAATGGGCCCTCCTCCGCCATCTGAAGGAGCTGGCCGGCCGCAACGCCGATCATGAAACGACGACGAGCTTCCTTGGCGCCGGTCTCTACGACCACCATATTCCCGTCGTCATCAACCATATGATCTCCCGCTCGGAATTCTATACCGCCTATACTCCTTATCAGCCGGAAATCAGCCAAGGCGAGCTGCAGGCGATCTTCGAGTTCCAGTCCTACATCTGCGAGCTGACCGGCATGGCTGTCGCCAACGCCAGCATGTACGACGGCGCGACCGCCTTGTCCGAGGCGGCGGCTCTTGCCTCCGCCCACACCCGCCGCAAGCGCATCGTCGTCTCCCGCGCCGTGCATCCGGAAGCGCGCGAGATTCTGCGCACGAGCGCACGCGGCCTCGGGCTTGAGCTCGTCGAAGTCGGCTTCCAAGGCGGCGTCACCGACCTGGAAGCGCTCCGCTCCGCCGTCGCTGGCGGCGAGACTGCCGCCGTGCTCGTGCAGTCGCCGAATTTCTTCGGCTGCATCGAGGATCTGGCGGCGATCGAGCCGATCATCCACGAGGCCAAGGGGCTGCTCGTCGTGAGCAGCAACCCGCTCTCCCTCGGCTTGCTGGAGTCCCCCGGAGCGCTAGGCGCCGACATCGTCGTCGGCGATGCCCAGCCGCTCGGCATCCCTTCCTCCCTCGGCGGACCGACCTGCGGATTTTTCTCGGTGGCCGAACCGCTCATGCGCCGCATGCCGGGACGCATCGTCGGCCAGACCAACGATCTGGACGGCAAGCGCGGCTTCGTGCTGACGCTGCAAGCCCGCGAGCAGCATATCCGCCGCGAGAAGGCGACATCCAACATCTGCTCGAACCAGGCGCTGCTCGCCCTGTGCGCTTCCATCTATCTCAGCGTGATGGGCAAGCAGGGCATCCGCGAAGCCGCCGAGCTCAATATCCGCAAATCGCATTACGCGTCCAAGAGACTCGGTTCGGTGGAAGGAATCGGCCTGCCGTTCGGCTCCGCTCCTTTCTTCAATGAATTCGTGGTTTCGCTGCCGGAAGGCGCATCGGCCAAGGAGCTGAACAGCAAGCTGCTCGCCGAGGGCTTCCTCGGCGGCTTCGATCTCGGCTCCGCCTACCCGGAGCTTGAGGGCCATATGCTCGTCGCCGTAACCGAGAAGCGCACGAAGGAAGAGATCGACGCATTCGCCGCCGCACTGGGCGGCCTGACGAAGGAGGCGCGCGCATGAGCAGCCATGAACAACTGAAGAGCGCCGGAATCATCGACGTGAAACCGGAGAAAGCGCTCATTTTCGAGATGAGCCGTGAAGGCCGCAAAGCCTACTCCCTTCCCGTCTGCGACGTGCCTGATGAGGAAGGGCTCGAAGAATTGATTCCTTCCTCCCTGCTCCGCAAGCAGCCGGCTTCCTTGCCGGAAGTGTACGAGGTGGACGTCATCCGCCATTACACCGAGCTGTCCCGCCGCAACTTCGGCGTCGACAACGGCTTCTACCCGCTCGGCTCCTGCACGATGAAATACAATCCGAAAATCAACGAGGATGCGGCGCGGCTGAACGGCTTCGCCCGCATCCATCCTTACCAGCCGGAAGAGAGCATCCAGGGCGCGCTGGAGCTGTTGTACGTGCTGCAAAACGATCTCGCCGCGCTTACCGGCATGGATGCCGTCACGCTGCAGCCGGCAGCCGGAGCCCACGGCGAGTGGACTGGCCTCATGATGATCCGCGCCTACCACGAGAGCCGCGGCGAGAAGCGCACGAAGGTCATCGTGCCGGACTCCTCGCACGGCACCAACCCGGCCAGCGCCACGACGGCCGGCCTGGATACGATCACGATCAAGTCCAATGAGCGCGGACTTGTCGATCTCGACGCGCTGCGAGCTGCAGTCGGCCCTGATACAGCCGCCCTGATGCTCACGAACCCGAGCACGTTGGGCCTGTTCGAGGAGCAGATCGTCGAGATCGCCGCCATCGTGCATGAAGCCGGCGGCCTGCTCTACTACGACGGAGCGAACTCCAACGCCATTATGGGCATTACCCGCCCGGGCGACATGGGCTTCGACGTCGTGCATCTCAACCTGCACAAAACGATGAGCACGCCGCATGGCGGCGGCGGCCCCGGAGCGGGTCCTGTCGGCGTAAAAGCCCATCTGACTCCGTTCCTTCCGAAGCCGGTCGTCGGCAAACGCGATAACGGCAGCTACTTCTTCGACTTCGACCGTCCCGCCTCCATCGGCCGCGTCAAATCGTACTACGGCAACTTCGGCATCCTGGTCCGCGCGTACACGTATATCCGCACCTACGGTCCGGAAGGACTGCGCCGCGTCTCGGAATGCGCCGTACTGAACGCCAACTACATGATGGCGCGCCTCTCGGAAGCCTATGAAATTCCGTACCCGGGCGTCTGCAAGCATGAGTTCGTCATGTCCGGCCGCGGACTCAAGGAATACGGCGTGCGCACGCTCGACGTCGCCAAGCGGCTGCTCGACTTCGGCTATCACCCGCCGACCATCTACTTCCCGCTCAACGTCGAGGAATGCATCATGATCGAGCCGACGGAAACCGAGAGCAAGGAAACGCTCGACGCCTTCATCGATACGATGATCCGCATCGCCCGCGAAGCGAAGGAGACGCCGGAGCTCGTTCAAAACGCTCCGTATACGACCGTCGTGCGGCGGCTGGATGAAACCCAGGCTGCCCGCAAGCCGGTGCTGAACTGCTCCTGCTAATGCAAAAAAAAAGCTTTTCCCGGCACTGCCCGGGAAAAGCTTTTTTTATATGGCTGCGCATGCCTCAACTCTACATGAAGGAGATAGGCCGAATATGTTAAAGTGTATAGATACGATCCGGTTGTTAAGGAAGGAAAAAGATTGCCATGATACAAGATATTCATCCCGGCCTGCTTTTGCTTGACCGCATGGACGATTGGGCGGAGCCGGACGTGCTCCACTCTTTTGCATGGGACGAGCTGCTCTGCCGCCAGACCGGTATCGACGGCATTCCCGTTCTTCATCTTTGGCGCCACCCTTCGGGCTTCGTCATGGGCCCGCGCGACAGCCGCCTGCCCGAGGCCGCGCTTGCCTCCAAGGAACTTGAGCGACTCGGTCTTTCCGTCGCTGTCCGCAACTCCGGCGGGGCAGCCGTGCCTCTGGATCCCGGAGTCGTGAATATTTCCCTTATCCTCCCTCTTCAGGGCAGCGCCTCGGTCCGGTTCAACGATGATTTCCAGCTGATGTACGAGCTGATCGCAGCCGCGCTGGACGGCTTCGGGGCCCGTGTCGACAAAGGTGAAATCTCGGGGGCCTACTGTCCCGGGGACTACGATCTCAGCATTGATGGCCTCAAGTTCTGCGGCATCGCGCAGCGCAGGCTCTCCCGCTCCTACATTATCCAAGCCTTTGTCAATGCCGGAGGCTCGGGAGCCGAGCGCGGCCGACTCGTTCGTCAGTTCTACGATACTGCCGCCGGCAGCTCGGGCACCGACCTCAGTTATCCGCTTGTGGAGGCCGGCACGATGGCGAGCTTGGAGGAGCTGGTCGACGGCCTTTGGCCGGATCCCGCCCGCATGTTCGCCGAAGCCGCCGCAGATGCAGCCTTTGGCAGCGGCCGCGGCCATGCCGTGTTCCCTGCCGTCCGCATGCCGGCGAGCTCCGCCATCCGCGAGCTGGCGCATTCGCTGCGCGGCCGTTATCCGATCGGCCGTCGGCCGTAACTCAGAGGCTTTTCCCGCCGCGAATGACGTACAGGGCGGGAGAAGCCTTTTCACGATTCGGCCTGACCGAATCGTGCAAGCCGGAATTGACAACCGCATAGTGCCGTTCAGAAGAGAAGTCATCGTTTTGCGTTTTTTCCTCTTCAGTGCCCTTCGTTTGCTTCGGTTTTTGTGCAAGCGGTGGAGTATCGGCAGCAGCGGCAGCGCGGCTCCACTCCCTTTGATTCCCTTCCGATTCTTGGCCCCATTCCATCGTCGGGCCAAGGCCGATATAATAATTCCAATCGTTTATCATAAGTCACCTGATTTCTTTATTGGTTTGCTAGTTGAGCGCACAAAAAAAAGCCACGGACTCCGAGTCCGTGACTTCATCAATCGGCCGCGCGGGCGGCTCCGTCCTACAAGCCATGCCGCCGCATCGTCCTATTCATGGTCCGTGGAGACCTCCGGGAATGACGCTTCCCGGTACGTGACATATTCAATTGGTGCATCGTTCCTGTATGCAGCATTAGCTGCCGTCATCTCGATTCCGTTCATGACCGTCATTTCCATCAGCCTCCCTTCATTTGCTTTCTGTGGTCATTGTATGGCGCGCAAGCCTGTCCCGTCAATCGATATGGACGGTAGAAAATGCTTTAGGCTTTTTTAGCTGATAGGAGCAAGGCCGCGCCGCTTGTCCCACAACATTAGCCGCGGCGTTTCCAGACGGAAGTTTATTCCCTCAGCCTGTACGCAGGTTTAGTCCCTGCGCCTGCATGCAGGTTTATTCCCTGCGTCTGCTCAGGTTATAATAGAAGCACACGGCTTTCATGCCGATGCTGTCCGTATCGCTACGGATTCCAGGAGGTACATACCGATGTCCTATTCCGATTATTTCGCTTCCCGCCGGGAAGAACAGCTGGAGGAATTGAAGCAGTGGCTTCGCATTCCGAGCATTTCGGCTCTGTCCGAGCATAAGCAAGACATCCAGTCCGCCGCCGCTTGGCTGGCCGACACGCTCAAGCGCGCAGGACTCGAGAATATCGAGATCATGCCGACGGCGGGCAATCCCGTCGTGTATGCCGATTACCTGCATGCCCCAGGCAAACCGACGATTCTGGTCTACGGCCATTACGACGTTCAGCCGGTCGATCCGCTGAACCTGTGGACAAGCCCGCCGTTCGAGCCGGAGATTCGCGGAGACAAGCTGTACGGCCGCGGCACGACCGACGACAAAGGCCAGACGTTCATCCATATCAAAGCGATTGAAGCGATCCTCAAGCAGGAAGGCACGCTTCCAGTCAACGTCAAGCTTTGCATTGAAGGCGAAGAAGAGATCGGAAGCATCAACCTGCCGCCATTCCTCGAGACCCACAAGAATAAGCTCGCATGCGACGCCGTTCTCGTATCCGACACCTCCCTGCTGGAGCGGGGACGCCCTGCCATCTGCACCGGCCTTCGCGGCCTTGAAGGACCGTATCGACGGCCAACACGGACCTTCACTCCGGCTCCTACGGCGGCGCGGTGCCGAATGCCCTGCATGCGCTCGTCTCGCTGCTGGACTCCCTGCATGACGAGAAAGGCAAAGTCGCCGTAGAAGGCTTCTACGAAGGCGTTCCGGAGCTCTCCGCTCTCATGCGGGAAGAATTCGCCAAGCAAGGCCTGGATGAGAACAAGGTTCGCGAAGGACTCGGACTGGACGCTCTGTACGGCGAAGAAGGCTATTCGTTCGTGGAACGCGTCGGCGCCCGTCCTACGCTGGAACTCAACGGCGTGTACGGCGGTTTCCAAGGCGAGGGCAGCAAAACCGTCATCCCCAAGGTGGCCCATGCGAAAATTACTTGCCGTCTTGTAGGCAAGCAGGATCCGGAGCTGACGATGGACCGGATCGAAAAGCACTTGAACGCGCATATCCAACCAGGAGCTCGCTTTGAGCTCAAGCGCAGCGAACGCGCCTTCGCCTTCAACATCGATCCTTCCCATCCGATTTTGCAGACGGCTGCGGACGCTTATGGGGCCGTGTACGGGACCCGTGCCCTCTTCACCAAGGACGGCGGCTCCATCCCGATCATGGAAGCCTTCTCCCGCGTTCTCCAGTCCCCGGTCGTACTGATGGGCTTTGGACTGGACGACGAGAACCTCCATGCTCCGAACGAGCATTTCAACCTGGAAAACTTCGACAAAGGTCTTCTGACGGTCGTCGAATTCCTCAAAACGGTATAAAACGGCTACAAGCCTGCCCATCGTCAAGATGGACAGGCTCTTTTTAATTTTGGACAGGATATAGACTTTCTCCACCATCCCAATCTATAGTCTTTTCTCGTTGCGTAGTTCATGTCGTATAAGTAAAAGCATGTTCTCGCGCTTCAAAGAAGGCAAATGGCAGGCCTATCCTTTTTTATCCAATAATCCCTTTGAGTACCCACTTGCCCATAGCGTTAGCACCTTCGCATGAATAAGCTAAAGCAATTCAATATCTGCTTATCCAAATCCCGGGAGGCCCTTATGCTGAATATAGGAGTTATGGCAAGAAGGAAAGGGAAATCCTTTTTTGAGTCCAACTATTTCCGACATTTGCATAAAGAAGGAGAGAAGCTCGGATTAAACGTCTACTTTTTCGGACATGAGGATGTTCATGTAACCAAACGTCTCGTAGACGGGTATGTACCGGAAAGAAATGGAGGATGGGCAAAAAAGCCGTTTCCATGGCCGGATATCGTCATCGACCGATACCGCAGCGGATGGACGCCATCCTTCAAGAAGCTCCGTAACAGCGGACTGCTTCGCATCGCCAATCCAAAATTTACGACCAAGAACAGAGCAACGAAGCTCTTTTTGGATACGAATAGCATGAGCAAATGGATTCCGGAAACGAGACCTTACCATGCATCTGCGTTTAAAGAGATGATTAAAACTCATCCTATACTCTATTTGAAACCGGCAAATGGAACCGGCGGGGCTGGTGTCGTCCAAATAAGAAAGGGGGATAACGCCATTTCCGCCCAGTTCCGTACTCGGGCTATGAAGGTTGGGAAGAACAGATTCCCGACGATTGAGAAAGCCGCAGCCGCCATGAACCGTTGGGTAAAGAAGGAGAATATCCGAGGAGGAACATTTCTGCTGCAGCAAGGGCTTGATCTGGAGCTGGCTCAAGGCCGATGGGCGGACATTCGGCTATTTATTCAAAAGAACGGTTCCGGCAATTGGGAAGTGACAGGAATCGGGGTACGTCAAGCGGCGGCGGGAAGTCCGAATACCAATTTGATCGCCAAGGGAAATAAAGGTTATCCGTTCCAATCCTTTATGGTAAAGCATTTCGGGGAAGAAAAAACGCGCCAAATCCGGCTTGAATGCGAAGAGCTCGCTCACGAAACCGTACGGGTTATCGAAAACCGCTTCGGAAGCATGATGGAATTCGGGATGGACATCGGAATCGACCGAAGCGGGAACGTGTGGCTGCTCGAAGTCAACCCGAAGCCCTGCAAAGATATCATGTGGAAAATCGGCGAGTTCCAAAATTACCTTCAAACGGTGCGCCGGCCCCTTCAATATGCCAAATTCCTGGCAGACAATGCGAGCGGCACACCGTAGGCTTAGTCGTTCGCTTTCTTGATTCTCCTTTTGCTTCGGGTTAAGCGATACTCGGAAACGGTTTGTTTGATCAGCTTGAAATAAGTTCTGTCCTTCAGCCTGCTGAATAAAGCATGGGATGGGTAATCGAAATTCACTTCGATAAGCCATAGCCTCCCAGAGCGATCGGCAGCAAAATCGATCCCGATCTGATACGAATATTTATATCTGTCAAATCGCCGGCAGATTTGCTGACTGCTGAGCACAAGCTGATCCTTGAACCGTTTCCTCTCTTCCTCATTCCAATTGAAGGCCTGTTTCAGCACATCATCCATAGCTCTTACACGGCCTCCCCGGCTCATGTTTGTTACGACGCTCCCGTCAGGGGCTACTTTTGCGAGCATTCCGCAATAACGCCACTGGTCCGATGCGTCCCGAATCATCATGACCCGAATGTCGAATGGCCTCCCGCCTATCCTCGCCAAGGGGATCGTCTTCTGCAAAACATGCTGTTTCTCTCCCGTATGGCTTCGTATGGCGTTATACAACGCTCCCGCATTCCCGTACCGCCGGATTCCGCCTTTCACAACTACGAATGAATAGACGCTTCCTTTTTTCCATGCCTTTATGATTCCTTTCCCCTTATGCTCCATGTTGGGTTTGATATAGACGCTGCCGTACTGTGCGAGAAACCGTTCGAATGTAGTCCGGTTGAACAGCACGGTGGGTGGCAGCAGCGTTTTGATTTGCTGATCCTTGGCGTAGAATTGATGCAGGCCCCATTTCCCCGGCATTTGAAATCTTCTCCCCTCATCAACGATTGCATTGCAGTTTATGCATTCGCTAATGCAAGTGGAAGGTTGTTCTCAAGACAAGTAGGGAATTGACATCTGGAGATAATGAAAAGCTTTCGTCCTGAATCCTGCCTCATTGCTGCAGCACTTTGGAGAATTCACGGCTAAATTCGTATAGGTACGGCAAGAGTGGTCGGATGTGCCCCAAATATCTGAATGGCAATGAACCGATTGTACAGGACAGCCAGCAAATCGGCTTCGCAACCCTAGCTGAAAATGCAAAAAATCCCCGCCGTCCGGCAGGGATGTCTCGATCATATGTATGGAGCGGGTGATGGGAATCGAACCCACGCTATCAGCTTGGAAGGCTGAAGTTCTACCATTGAACTACACCCGCGGAGAAGATAAAAAAATGGTCGGGATGACACGATTTGAACATGCGACCCCCTGGTCCCAAACCAGGTGCTCTACCAAGCTGAGCTACATCCCGATATTTAAATGGCGTGCCCGGAGAGATTCGAACTCCCGACCTTTTGATTCGTAGTCAAATGCTCTATCCAGCTGAGCTACGGGCACACAATTATGGAGCGGAAGACGGGAATCGAACCCGCGACCCTCGCCTTGGCAAGGCGATGCTCTACCGCTGAGCCACTTCCGCAAATGGTGCGGTCAAGAGGACTTGAACCTCCACGTCATTGCTGACACTAGAACCTGAATCTAGCGCGTCTGCCAATTCCGCCATGACCGCATGTTAAAAAGGTACTGCTGAGTGTTTCATTCACCTGGCAGGGTGAATGAATGGTGCGGTTGAGAGGACTCGAACCTCCACGGGCTTGCGCCCACTACCCCCTCAAGATAGCGTGTCTGCCATTCCACCACAACCGCATATAAAGTTAGGAAAAAAAGTGAGCCATGAAGGACTCGAACCTTCGACACCCTGATTAAAAGTCAGGTGCTCTACCAACTGAGCTAATGGCTCTTAATGGCTGGGGATTCAGGGATCGAACCTGAGAATGACGGAGTCAAAGTCCGTTGCCTTACCGCTTGGCTAATCCCCACCAAGAAGCAATGGGGCGATCGAGGGGAATTGAACCCCCGAATGCCGGAACCACAATCCGGTGCGTTAACCACTTCGCCACGATCGCCATGTAAATTTGGTCAAATGCCGCCGAGAGGACTTGAACCCCCAACCTACTGATTACAAGTCAGTTGCTCTACCAGTTGAGCTACAGCGGCAAAGTGATCAAAAATGGCGGAGCTGACGGGATTCGAACCCGCGGTCTCCTGCGTGACAGGCAGGCATGTTAGGCCTCTACACCACAGCTCCATATTGGTTGCGGGGACAGGATTTGAACCTGTGACCTTCGGGTTATGAGCCCGACGAGCTACCGGACTGCTCCACCCCGCGGTAGTTGAATGGTGGAAGCTGAGGGGATCGAACCCCCGACCCTCTGCTTGTAAGGCAGATGCTCTCCCAGCGAGC
>NZ_CBRA020000084.1:0-51282 GCF_000469945.2 Paenibacillus sp. P22
CTGCCAATGCCGCAGCAGCCGCTACGGCGTCCTGCGGAGCCGCCGTTCCCGCGTTCGGGGACGCTTGACCCTGAACGCCCGTCTGCAAGGCTCCAGCCATGGCTTGGCTGAACGGAGCCACGCCGGCCGCCTTGCCTCCGGCCGCTTGGACAGATGTCCCCGAGCCGGTCGCAGCAGCCGGTTGAGTCGTCGTGATCTCCATGGTTCACCTCCTATTCTATTTTCCCGCCATGAGCTTGCTCACGAGCTGAGACGTCAGCTTTTTGTCCAGTCCCGACATCTCCTGAACGATGGACGAGCGTTTGGAATCGCTGACCGAGCCAAGAATCCGAAGCACTTTGCTCGGGCTCACATCCGACATCGACAGCAGCAGCTGCGCCGCCTTCGCCGGATCCATCGATTCAAACGTTTTGCTGAGCTGATCTTCGCTGAGCAGTGCGGAGCCGGATGCAGGAGCTGCGCTTGAAGCCTGCTGGATTCTCGATTGCAGGGCAGCAATCTGCTGATCCTGGACCGGAACGGAATCCTTCAGTCTCGCTGCCGTTTCGGCTGCCCGCTTTGGATCCATCTTGGCCAAGATCGCTCCTTGGGCTCGGCTGTCCATCGAGTTCAGCACGAGAACGGCTTCATCCAAGGTCATATTCTGAATGATCGGAGCCGCTTTGCTTGGCGTCATCGAGGCGAACATTCCCCCAAGCTCCGCAATTTTGGCTTGATATTCGCTGCTGCTCAGCTTTTTCTGCTCGTCGCTTTTGATCAGCTGGTCGAGCTTGTCCTGCAGGTCGTTGATTTCCTTCTCAAGGGATGCCTTCTCCGCCTCGGCGGCCTGAAGCTTCCCTTTGGCTGCCTGCAGGTCTCCCTGCAGGCCGGCGATCTGCTTGCGCTGAGCAGCCCCGTTGTCCGGAGCAGGGGCGCCGGATGCGCTCCGGCTCTCCGGAATGAGCGACCCGACTACCGGTATGCTGCGGCCGGTATCCATCAGCCGCGAGCGCAGCGACGGATTGAACACCACTAGAAGCACAAGCACAAGCACCAGCGTGAACAGCAGCGGCGTAACAAAAAACAGGAAGCGTTCCATTCCGCTGTAGCTTTGTTTCTCACGTTCTTCTGCCAACATTTCATCCCTCCCGGGGGCATGAGTCGTCCCCGACTGCTTCATCTTGCCTTCTGCTAAAGCGCTGCGCGCGAATGGCGTTGGACCGCGATTTCATCGAGTTCCGCCTGCTCTCCGGCAAGCTGTGCAGCCTTGAATCGGTTCAAGGCTTTTTCTTTGGATTTCAGCCAGATCTTCTCCTGGATCTTGCGTTCGGCCAGACGATGCCTGGAGGATTCGACTTCGTTCTCTGCCGCCTGTACGACTTGCTGCTTGCTTCCGATGCAGGCATCCAGATGGGAGAGGAACCGCTGGATCGCTTGCAGCTCCATGAGCGGACTGCCTAGCATGCCGAGCTCTTCAAGCTTCCCTTCCCAGCGCAGACGCTCCGCGTTCAGCTCGGACAGGGACATCTCCTCCGCATGCAGCAGATCAAGCGCGGCCGTGAGTCCCCATTTGGCTTGCGTCGTCTCGCTTTGCTTCAAGTTGACAATGCTTTGATAGGCATAGCGGAATGAAGTCACGTCTCTGTTCAGCTCCCGTTGAATTGCCGGATCAGATGGTCCAGCGTCTCGTCAAAATGGGCTTTTTCATTCGTTCGTTGCTGCGTGAAATCCAGAATTCCGTCCATTTGGCTCATCGCCTGGTCGATTTCCTTGTTCGATCCGGGCTGATACGCCCCGATATTGATCAAGTCCTCCGAATCTTTATAGACAGCGAGCATCTTTTTGAGAGCGGAAGCCGCCTCCTGATGCTCGGGCTCTATGATCTCCTTCATGACCCGGCTCACCGAGGCGAGCACGTCGATCGCCGGAAAATGGCCTTTCTGAGCCAAGTCCCGGCTTAAGACGATATGTCCGTCGAGGATGCCTCTCACGGCATCCGCCACCGGCTCATTCATGTCGTCCCCATCCACGAGAACGGTATAAAAAGCCGTTATGGACCCCGTCGGCCCCGTTCCCGCTCTTTCAAGCAGCTTGGGAAGGCCGGCGAACACAGACGGCGTATACCCTCTCGTCGCCGGAGGCTCTCCGACCGCCAGCCCGACTTCCCGCTGCGCCATCGCATACCGGGTGACGGAATCCATCATCAGCATGACGTTCATCCCCCGGTCCCGGAAGTACTCCGCTATCGTCGTTGCGATCACCGCGCCCTTGATGCGGATCAAAGCCGGCTGATCGGATGTCGCCACGATTACGACGGAACGGGCCAGTCCTTCCGGTCCCAGATCCTTCTCGATGAACTCGAGCACCTCGCGTCCCCGTTCGCCGATGAGAGCAATGACGTTGACGTCGGCTGCCGTATTGCGGGCGATCATGCCCAGCAGCGTGCTCTTTCCGACCCCCGATCCGGCAAAAATGCCGACGCGCTGGCCCTGTCCTACGGTAAGCAGACCGTCGATCGCGCGAACCCCGATGCCCAGCGGCTGCTGGACGCGCGGTCTGAAGAGCGGATTGCTCGGAGGAGCGGTCGTCGGATAGCGGATCATGCGGCTGGGAATGAAGCTGCCGTCAAGAGGCCGCCCCAGGCCGTCCAGCACTTTACCGAGCAGCTCCGCCCCGACCTGGACCGTAAGCGGCTTGCCTGTGCCAACAACGTCGCATCCGGGCGCGATCGCATTGAGATCTCCGAGCGGCATGAGAATCAGTCTGTTGTCCCGGAAACCGACGACTTCGGCAAGGAGCGGGGGCGCCCCTTTTCCGGGATAGATCTGGCAGACATCCCCGATGCCGGCATCGGGTCCTTCGCTTTCGACGGTAAGTCCGATGACCTGGGTTACTTTGCCGTTGATGCGCACGGGATCGATGCCGGCGAGCTGCTCCGTATATCTCGAAGCCTTGGGAACCCTGGAGCTCATGAAGCAGGCGCCTCCTGACCTTCGCGCTGGGAAGCGATTCCCATCAGCTCCCGCTTGATTTCGGACAGCTGCGTGTCGATGCGGGCGTCGATGCTGCCGAATGCCGTCCGGATCACGCAGCCGTGATCCTTGACCGATGCGTCGGGCAGGATCTGCAGCTCGGCCTGAGAATCGATCGACAGCTCCAGCTCGTCCCTGGCGGCGAGAACCGATGAAAGCTGCGCGGGACTGACGCACAGAACGATGCTTCCATTCTCTCTTCGCCGGGAAAGCATGCTCCGGATAAGCTCGATGGCGATTTCGGGCTCAAGATCCAGCTGCTTGCCGACCAGCTTCTCTGCAATGGCGCAGCTCAGCTCCACGAGGAACGGCTCCGCCTCCTGGATGATCTGCTCCTTCATTCGGAAGGAGGATTCAAGAATGGAGGAGGATTCCTCGATTCTTTGCTCCCATTCCTTCCGCAGCGCGGCTTCGGCATCCCGGCTGCCTTGGCTGAAGCCCTCGCCATATCCGGCCTGGCGGGCTTCTTCTGCGATTCGTTCATCGTCCGCCCGTCTGGCATGCCACCAATCCTCGGCTTCCTGACGGGCCTGTTCCAGCAGCTCCTGGGCCTGCCTGGCCGCATCCGCCAACGTATCCTCGGCGACGCTCTGGGCGTCGCCGAGAATCTGGCTGCGCAGAGCTTCCGTAGCGGCATCCGGGCGGATCTCGCCGCGGTAGGCCAGCTCGCCGAAGCCGTCCGAAGCGGTGTCGGCACCGCTGGCTGCGGCAGGTTTCCGGTAAAATCTTTCCAGCCGCTGAAGCTGTTCCTGAGGGACTACCTGCGAGGATTTGAACAGATTAGACAATGATGTCATCTCCTCCGCCGCGGGCGATGATGATGTCGCCGGATTCCTCCAGCCTGCGGATCGTTCCTACGATGCGAGTCTGGGCTTCCTCGACGTCACGCAGCCGCACGGGACCCATGAATTCCATTTCTTCCTTGAACGTCTCGGCCATCCGCTTGGACATGTTCCGGAAGATCGCCTCGCGCACTTCCTCGCTTGCCACCTTGAGCGCAAGCTGAAGGTCGGCGCTCTCGATATCGCGGATGATGCGCTGGATGGAACGGTTGTCGATGCTGACGATGTCTTCGAAGACGAACATCCGCTTCTTGATCTCTTCCGCCAGCTCCGGGTCCTGAATTTCCAGGGAATCCAGAATCGTCCGCTCGGTGCCGCGATCGACGCCGTTCAGAATCTGAACGATGGAGTCGATGCCTCCCGCGTTCGTGTAGTCCTGGGTCACCGTAGCGCTCAGCTTCTGTTCCAGCACCCTCTCCACCTGGGAGATGACCTCAGGAGAGGTGCTGTCCATTAGCGCGACCCTGCGGGCGACTTCCGCCTGCTTCTCTTGGGGAAGCGAGGACAGAATATGAGAAGCCTGCTCCGGCTGGAGGTAAGAAAGCACGAGAGCAATCGTCTGGGTATTTTCGTTCTGGATGAAGTTCAGGATCTGGGTCGGTTCCGCCTTGCGGGCAAAATCGAAAGGCCTCACCTGCAGCGTCGCCGTAAGCCTGCTGATGACTTCCAAAGCCTTTTGCGAGCCGAGCGCCTTCTCGAGGATATCCTTCGCGTACGCGATGCCGCCTTGGGAGATATACTCTTGAGCAAGGCAGATCTGATAGAATTCGCTCATGATCGTGTCCCGCTCCGAGCTGTCGACCTTCCTCACGTTGGCGATTTCCAGAGTCAGCTGCTCGATTTCCTCTTCCCTCAGATGCTTGAAGATCTGGCCGATACATCCGGGCCAAGCGTAATCAGCAGAATGGCAGCCTTTTGGCGCCCGCTCAAGCTTTGCAGCGCTTTAACCATGAGTTGCCACCTCTATTCCTCTACTAGCCAGGTGCGAAGAAGGTTGACGAAATCATCCGGCTTCCGCTTGGCGAGTGTTTCCAAATTCTTGCGCACTTGATTCTCATTCGTGACGCTCTCCAGGTTGATCGAAGGATATTCGACTCTCGGCGCCATTTCCTCAATGATTTCCTCTTCCTTGGCGCGGCGGCGGCGAACGGCGAGCACGATTCCGCCGATAAGCGCGGCAGCTGCGACAGCGATGGCGGCGATCCATCCGGCGGTAAGGCCTTTGCCGGAAGCGGATGCTCCTGCTGCGGCAAAATTTTGACCGATGACAGAAACCTTTTTGGCTATGAGCGCGTCATTACTAACATCCTGTCCGGATTCCACCAGCTGGGAACGGACGAAAGAAGTTAGATATTGGGTGATTTGATCCTTTGTTTCCTGGTTTAATAATGAAGTAGGAATGCCGACGCTGATGCTGAGGTCTTTGACGGAGTAAGGGCCGCCAATGATCGTATTTTTGTAGCGGTTCGGCTCATAGTTGGTTGTGCTGGAGGTTTTTTCCGCCGTGCTGCTGCCCCCGCTCGATGTCGAGGAATACCCGGGTACATCGGTTTCTCCAGTGCCGGCAACGCCGCCGGCGTTCCCTTCCGTTCCTTCCGAGCTTTCGCTCGATTGCTGCTGGCTGATCACGAGACCGTTGTTGTTGTTGTTGTCGAGAGGCTTGACCAGGCTTTCCTCGCGGCTGACCTGATCGAAGTTCAGGCTGCTCAGCACGCTGACGGCAAGATTATCGCCGCCTACCATCGTTCCAAGGAACTGCTCGATATTCCTCTTCAAATCGCTCTCGTATTTCTTTTGGATCTGGAATTGAGAGTTCGCGCTGCCCGAGTTGTTCAGCGTCCCGCCGATTTTGGAGGAGGCTGTCAGCTCGCCTTGAGGGCTCGTAATCGTGATATCCGCGATTTTAAGATTCGGCACCGAAGTTTTGACGAGATTGAAGTAACCGTCGATCTCATCCTGGCTGGGCCGGAATCCCGGCTTGAATTTCATGACGATGGAAGCCGACGCGCCGCTGGTTTCTTCCGTTTGGGCAAATACGCTTTCCTTCGGAAGATTGACGACGACTTTGCTGGAAGCGACTCCCTGCATCCCGTTGAGCAGCTGCTGGATCTCTCCGTTCAGGGCGCTGCGGTATTTGACGTTGAATTCGTTGTCGGTCATGCCGAACTGTGAAGAACCCGTATTGAACGCGGCGAAGCCGATCGATCCATTCTGGACCAGACCTTGCGATCCCGCTGCGACCCGCACGCGATCTGCTTCGCTGCTCGGAACGGAAATTGAATTGCCGCCGTCTCCAAGCCGGTAAGAAATGCTGCTGCTGTCCAGATAATTCATGATTGCCTGGGCATCGGTGCTGTCGAGATCCTTGAACACCGTTTCGTATTGCGTTTTGGTCAGGATCGAAGTAAGCAGAATGATCGTCAGCAGCAATACCCCGATCGTCGCTCCCAGCCAAATCTTTTGCTTCTTGCCCATCGCTCCCCAGTAATTTTTGGCGGAATCGCGCAGGCGGGCCATCTTTTCGTTCACATCTTCACCCCGCAGAATGCTATTGCAATGCAGTCAGCTTTAAATTTGCATGCGCATGATGTCCTGATAGGCCTCTACCGCCTTGTTCCGGACCTGCGTCACCAGCTGAAGGCTGAGCTCAGCCTGCTGCGAGACAATCATGACTTGTGAAATATCCGCTTGGCCAACCAAGTACTGGTTGTTGACCTGATGCACGGTTTTTTCTTGCGCGCTGACACTGTCCAGGGCGTTTTTGAGCATCGTCCCGAAGCTTTCGGTCACTTCGCTCGGCGATGCGGCTTGCGTCTTGGCCGTAATAGCCGGTGTGTTCAGAGGAGAGACCTGTGCAAGCGTTATAGGCTGGATCATTGTGGACTATCCTTTCGGCTTTTATTTTCCGATTTCAAGAGCTTTGACGAACATCGTCTTCGTTGCATTCAATGCGGTCACGTTCGCCTCGTAGGAACGGGACGCCGAGATCATATCCACCATTTCCTTCGTAACGTCCACGTTCGGCATCTTCACATACCCGTTCTTGTCCGCATCGGGATGAGACGGATTGTAGACCAGCTTGTCCGGAGTGCGATCCTCCTGGATCCGGCTTACTTTAACCCCTTTGGACGCCTCTCCCATCTCATTTTGAAGCATCGATGCGAAGCTGCCTTCCTTCATGGGCTCCAACACGACCATTTTGCGCTTATAGGGCTGGAACTCGCCATTTACATAGGAGGCTCGAGTCGTCTCGGCATTCGCGATATTGGATGAGATCACATCCATTCGGAGCCGCTGGGCGGTCAATGCGGAAGCACTGATGTCAAATCCGTTGGTCAGCTTCATTTCTTACCCTCTCCCGTCGATGGCAGTCCGCATCATCTTGATCTCGTGATTGATCTGTTGAATGTAGGAATTGTAGCGGAGCTGATTTTTGGCAAGCAATGCCATTTCGCGATCAGGATCCACGTTGTTTCCATTATTATTCATGACAGATTTTTCATCCGTGACAAGCTGCATGGTTGGAATCTGGTCATTTCGACCTATGTCCATATGCATTTTTTGGGTCTTTATACCTGCTAAATCGTGGTTTTTCTGGCCGTTCAGCTGGTCATTCAGCAGCTCCTCGAATACCAGTTCCGAACGTTTGAAGTGCGGCGTGTCAGCATTGGAAATATTATCCGAGATTACCTGCTGCCTTGCTTCAGCGGCTCTCATTGCCCCTACAAGTCTGCTGAAATCCGCGCCGTTCAAGACATTCAATGCTGTTTCACCACTTTCTTCCTTAATGGTTTATCACTTATTCAACAAATCTTCAGGCATTCCTGCATCTTCGACATAAAATAATTAAAAAAATGAGAGATCGATGTCGAGATTTGCCGAGTACGATAATCTTCCTAAAATTTCATATTTATTACAATGAGAAAAAAGCCCTATCTTTATATAAAGATAGGGCTTTCCTGGGTATAAAGAACCTCTTTTACTTCTTCATCTTGCCTAATTCTTCCAAAAGTTGATGGTTCAGGATGCGGATGTAAGTGCCTTTCATTCCTAAAGATCGCGTTTCGATAACTCCAGCGCTCTCGAGTTTGCGGAGCGCGTTCACAATCACGGATCTGGTTATACCGACCCGGTCGGCGATCTTCGACGCAACGAGCAACCCTTCCTTGCCTTCCAGCTCCTCGAAAATATGCTCGACAGCTTCCAGCTCGCTGAAGGACAGCGAGCCGATCGCGACTGCGACGACAGCTCTGCTGCGCGCCTCAAGCGCGATTTCTTCGGCTCTCTCCCGCAGGATTTCCATGCCTACGATCGTGGACCCGTATTCGGCGAGGATGAGATCCTCATCGTCGAATACTCCGCTCAGACGCGTGAGGACGACGGTACCGAGCCGGTCTCCGCCGCCGGTGATCGGAACGACGCACATCATCTCCTGGGCGTTCATGAAGCGGAATACATCCGCGATGCCGGGATCGGGAACGACATTGGTCTCCGGCTCCCTCATTTGCAGGAATCGGCCGTTTGTCTCCTGAGGAAAGCGCAGCTCGGCTTCCGCTGCCAGGCTCCGGAACTGATCATGGTCGAAACGGTCGACTGCGGCGCAGCCAAAATCTTGCCTCTGCGGCTGACAACGAAAATGTTGGCTTGAATGACGGAGCTGAGAACTTCCGCCATCTCCCTGAAGCTGAGTGCCTTGCCCGCCGCTTTTTGCAGCAGCCGGTTCAGCGATCTTGTTTTGGTCAATAATGTCATCTTTCTGCTTGCCCCCCGAACTACCCTACAATATATATTGGCTCAAATCCCGGTCTTGCGCAATGGAGGATAGCTTTTCCTTCACATACTCCGGCGTGATGAGCAGACTTTCCAGCGTTAGGTCCGGCGCCTCGAAAGACAAGTCCTCGAGCAGCTTCTCCAGAATCGTATGGAGCCTGCGCGCGCCTATGTTTTCTGTATTGCGGTTGACGTCAGCCGCGATGGACGCAAGCTCCGCAATCGCCTCATCCGAAAATTCGATTGCGATTCCTTCCGTCGCCAACAGCGCGGTGTATTGTTTGGTCAGAGCGTTTTTGGGCTCCTTGAGAATCTGCACGAAGTCCTCCAGCGTCAGCGATGTCAATTCCACCCGAATCGGGAATCTTCCCTGAAGCTCAGGGATGAGATCGGACGGTTTGGAAACGTGGAACGCTCCTGCGGCGATGAACAGGATGTAGTCGGTTTTGACCGCTCCATATTTCGTCATGATGGTAGAGCCTTCGACGATCGGCAGAATGTCGCGCTGTACGCCTTCACGAGACACGTCAGGACCCGACCCCTTGGAAGGACTCGCGATCTTGTCGATCTCGTCCAGGAAGACGATTCCGGACTGCTCCGCCCTTCTCACCGATTCGCCGATGACCTCGTCCATATCAATCAGCTTGGCCGCCTCTTCCTGCGTCAATACCTTGCGGGCTTCCTTGACCGTAAGCTTGCGGCGCTTGGTCCGCTTCGGCATGAACTGTCCCAGCATCTCCTGCATGTTCATGCCCATCATTTCATTGCCCTGCCCCGACATCATATCCATCATCGTCGGCGAAGTATCCTCGACATCAAGCTCCAGCAGATCGTTTTCCAGCTCTCCGGCTTTAAGCTTTGCGCGGACAGCCTGCCTTTTGCCCAGAATATCGGGATCGTTCACCTTCTCTTCCTCATCGTCCTTGGACCCTTGATTGCCGAAGAGCATTTCAAGAGGATTTTTGCCGCCCTTGGACTTGACCGGAGACGGAACAAGAAGCTCGACGAGCCGTTCGTTGGCCTGCTCTTCCGCCCTGTCCTTCACCCGTTCGGTCCGTTCGGCCTTGACCATGCGAATCGACACTTCCACGAGATCGCGGATCATCGATTCCACGTCCCGGCCGACATAACCGACCTCGGTGAATTTCGTCGCTTCGATCTTGACGAACGGCGCTCCCACAAGCTTGGCCAGACGCCTGGCAATTTCCGTTTTGCCGACGCCGGTCGGACCGATCATCAGCATGTTTTTCGGAACGATTTCGTCCCTCAAGGCTTCGTCGAGCTTGCTGCGGCGGTAACGGTTGCGCAAGGCGACCGCGACCGAGCGCTTGGCCTGCTTCTGGCCTACGATATATTTGTCCAGTTCAGCAACGATTTGCCTTGGCGTCAAATCTTCCTTCACAGGCTCACTCCCTCTGCATACTAATAATCGCTATCGCGTTAAGGGCAGGAATCTTCAGACTTCTTCCACGATGATGCTGTGATTGGTGAATACGCAAATCTCCGCTGCCGTCTCAAGCGCTGCCTGAGCCATTTCCCTGGCGCTGAGATTAGGCGCGTGCCGCTTCAATGCCCTCGCGGCAGCAAGGGCGAAGCTGCCACCGGAGCCGATGGCCAAAATGCCGTCATCCGGCTCAATGACTTCCCCGTTGCCCGAAATCAGCAGCAGTCCGGTGGTGTCCATGACGAGAAGCATCGCCTCGAGCCGGCGAAGCACCCGGTCCGACCTCCACTCCTTGGCGAGTTCGACGGCAGCTCGCTGCAAGTTCCCGTGATGCTCCTCGAGCTTGCTTTCGAACTTCTCGAACAAGGTAATCGCATCCGCAACCGAGCCGGCAAAGCCCGCGGCTACTTGGCCGCGGTACAGACGCCGGACTTTTTTGGCGGAGCCTTTCATGATCATGCTGTTGCCGAAGGTCACTTGACCGTCGCCCGCTATGGCGCCTTTTCCATTATGGCGGACGGCGCATATCGTCGTCGCGTGGAACTGCATTTCCATGAACATGTCTCCCTTCGTGTCTGGCTCCTAAACGGACGGAACCGCTCCTAGAACATCGCGCTTGAAGGATTCAACCGCTTCGATCGCTCTTGCCGCGATCATCTCGTTCTTTTCCTTCTTGTTGCGGATCCGCTTCTCCAGCGGAGGGAATAGGCCGAAATTGGCGTTCATCGGCTGGAAGTGGCGGAAGTCGGCCGTCGTTATATATCCCGCCATGCTGCCGAGAGCCGTCTCTGCAGGCAGGACGAGCGGCTCCAGCCCTTTGGCCAGCCGTCCGGCGTTGAGGCCCGCCAGCAGGCCGGAGGCGGCCGATTCCACATAGCCCTCGACCCCGGTCATCTGGCCGGCAAAGAAGAGGTTCTCGCGGCCCTTGAACTGGTACGTCGACTCCAGCAGCTTCGGCGAGTTGATGAACGTATTGCGGTGCATGACTCCGTAACGGACGAATTCCGCATTTTCAAGCCCCGGGATGAGAGAGAATACCCGCTTCTGCTCTCCCCACTTCAGATGCGTCTGGAAGCCGACCAGATTGTAGAGCGTGCCGGCGGCGTTGTCCTGGCGCAGCTGGATGACCGCATGCGGCAGCTTGCCCGTACGGGGATCGATGAGCCCGACCGGCTTCATCGGACCGAACAGCACCGTCTGCTTGCCGCGCTGGGCCATGACCTCGATCGGCATGCAGCCTTCGAAATAGACTTCCTTCTCGAATTCCTTTAAGGCGGCCGTCTCTGCGGTAATCAAGGCTTCATGGAAGATGTTGAATTCCTCTTCCGTCATCGGGCAGTTCAGGTAGGCCGCTTCGCCTTTGTCATAACGCGAAGCCAGATAAACCTTCTCCATGTCGATGGAGTCCTTCTCCACAATCGGAGCGGCGGCGTCGTAGAAGTAGAAATACTCCTCTCCCATCAGGTCCTTGATCGCTCCGGAGAGCGCTGGCGCCGTCAGAGGGCCGGTAGCGATGACCGTAATTCCGTCCTCCGGAATCGAGGTGATCTCTTCGTTGCTTACCGTAATCAAAGGATGATTGCGCAGCGTTTGCGTAATATCTCCCGAGAATCCGTCGCGGTCAACGGCTAGCGCGCCGCCGGCTGGCACCGCATTGCGATCGGCCGATTCGAGAACGAGAGAGCCGAGCCTTCTCATTTCTTCCTTCAAGACGCCGACGGCATTGGTGAGGCCGTTGGCGCGCAAGCTGTTGCTGCATACAAGCTCGGCGAATTTGTCGGTATGATGCGCAGGCGTGCGGGTAACCGGACGCATTTCGTACAGATGGACCGGAACTCCCTGGGAAGCGATCTGCCAGGCGGCTTCGCTGCCGGCCAGACCGGCTCCAATGACGGTAACGTGCTGTGGTGTGGACACTTGCTATTCCTCGCTTTCTTTCATTCAAAGGACTTCATAACCGCAGGGAAGCGGAAAGCATGTCGAGACGGCTTTCCGCTTCCACGTGGGTATAGGTTACAGCTGATCGAGATCCTGGTCTTCGGGAAGCTCTTCCGTATAATCGCAGGAAGGGCATTGGAGACGGGCTCCGGTCTTGTTCCGCTTCACGACGAGCATGCTGTCGCACTGGGGACATGGCTTGCCGGACGGCCGGTCCCAGGAGACATAGTCACATTCAGGATATTGATCGCAGCCGAAAAAGATTCTTCCTTTTTTGCTGCGGCGTTCAATGATGTGGCCTTTCTCGCATTTCGGGCACACGACTCCGATGCTTTTGACGATCGGCTTCGTATTCCGGCAGTCCGGGAATCCCGAGCAGGCCAGGAATTTGCCGAAGCGGCCCATTTTGTAGACCATCGGCATGCCGCATTTCTCGCAGGTTTCATCCGAAACCTCGTCTTGGAGCTCGACTTCCTTCATCTCTTCCTCGGCTACTTCCAGACGCTTCTCGAAGGAATCGTAGAACTGGGCGAGCACCTTGACCCAGTCCTCCTTGCCTTCCTCGACATGGTCAAGGTCGCCTTCCATATGGGCGGTGAACTCCGCATCCAGAATTTCGGGGAAAAACTCTTCCATGAGCTGGATGACGAGGTCGCCAAGCTCGGTCGGCATGAATTTCTTCTCTTCGATCGCGACGTAACCGCGCTTCTGGATCGTCTCCAGCGTCGGAGCGTAGGTGGACGGACGGCCGATGCCGAGCTCTTCCAGCGTTTTTACGAGACGCGCTTCCGTGTAGCGGGGAGGCGGCTGCGTGAAATGCTGCTTGGGAACCATGGAATCCGTCTTCACCGCGTCTCCGACCGACAGTGCGGGGAGGAATTTGTCCTCTTCCGTCGTGCCATCGTCGTTGCCTTCGACGTACACCTTCATGAATCCCGGGAATTTCACCTTGGAGCCCGCCGCCCGGAAGACGACTTCTCCTGCAGCGAGATCCACCGTCATCGTATCCAGCACGGCCGAGCTCATCTGGCTGGCAACGAAGCGCTCCCAGACAAGCTTGTACAGGCGATACTGATCCCGGCTCAAAAACTCTTTGACCGCATCCGGCTCCCAGGCCATCGAAGTCGGGCGAATCGCTTCATGCGCATCCTGCGCATTGCTGTTCTTTTTGAGATAAACCCTGGGCTGCTCGGGATAATACTCCGCGCCGTATTTCGATGTGATATATTCCTTGGCTTCCTCTTGGGCTATCGGGGAAATCCGGGTCGAATCGGTTCTCATATACGTGATAAGACCCGCTGTGCCTTCCTTGCCGAGATCGACGCCCTCGTACAGCTGCTGGGCGACGCTCATCGTCTTGGAGGCGCGGAAGTTCAGCTTGCGCGCGGCTTCCTGCTGGAGCGAGCTTGTAATGAACGGCGGAGCCGGATTGCGCTGGCGCTCCTTCTCTTTCACTTCGGCTACCGTGAAGGACTTGCTGCCGATGGCATCCAGAACGCGCTGCATTTCTGCTTCGCTCCGCAGCTCTCCTTTTTCGCCGGCAAGGCTGTGGAACTTCGCTTCGAATTCGGATTTGCCCTTGGCGAGGCCCGCTGTAATCGACCAGTACTCTTCGGGAATGAAGGCATCGATCTCATGCTCCCGGTCGATGATCAGCTTCACCGCTACCGATTGGACGCGGCCTGCGGAAAGTCCTTTTTTGACTTTCTTCCATAATAGGGGGCTGATCTTGTAGCCGACGAGACGGTCGAGAATACGGCGCGCCTGCTGCGCGTTGACCAGATCCATATCGATTTTGCGCGGAGTCTTGAAGGCGTCCTTGACGGCCTGCTTCGTAATCTCGTTGAAAACGACGCGGCAGGTGTCCGTCTCGCTGATGTCCAGATAATGCGCCAAATGCCAGGCGATCGCTTCCCCTTCGCGATCGGGGTCAGCCGCCAGATAAACTTTTTTTGACTTTTTTGCTCGCGTCCTTGAGTTCCTTGAGGACGGAGCCTTTGCCGCGAATCGTAATATATTTGGGGTTGAAATCGTTCTCGACTTCGACGCCGATCTGGCTTTTCGGCAAATCGCGGATGTGGCCCATGGAGGCTTTCACAATGAATTTGCTTCCCAAATATTTGCCAATCGTCTTTGCTTTTGCCGGTGATTCGACAATGACAAGTGAATCGGCCATTCTGGCGTCCTCCTTTCACAGCTGTAATTACAATGCCATATATATGGAACCGCTTTGCTGTTCAATCTTATGTTTTAAAGATAAATTTATCAGAACTGCCTGCAAAAGTCCAAAAGGCATGTTCAAGGCTTCCAGCAACCCGTCTGCAGATCGCGGTCCATCCTGCAGGAGGCGGAGAACCGCCTCCTCTTCAGCCGTCAACGCGGCGCCGTCCCGCTCCGGTTCGGGCATGCGTCTGCAGCTGTCCGGATATTCCTCGCCGATCTGGCGCGCATCGCTGAGAAGACGGGCATAACCGCAGCGGATGAGCTCGTTGCAGCCCACGCTGCGTGTCGAGCCGAGCGGGCCCGGAACCGCGAATACATCCCGGTTCATCTCGAGCGCCTGCTCCGCCGTAATCAGGGAACCGCTCCGCGAAGCGGCCTCCACAACGACGGTTCCGAGACTCAATCCGGCAATGATGCGGTTGCGCTGCGGGAACATGCCGGGATGAACCGGAGTTCCGATCGGATATTCCGAGAGCAGCAGGCCGTCGCGGGCGATCCGTCTGTACAGCGGCCGGTTCTCCGGCGGATATGCCGTATCGACCGGCGTCCCCAGGACGGCGATCGTACCGCAGCCGGCATCAAGGGCGGCCTGATGGACGATGCCGTCAATGCCCTTGGCCATGCCGCTGACGACGGTAAAGCCCTGCCGCGCGATTCCTCCGGCAAGCGCTGAAGCGGCCTGCCTGCCGTAGACGCTCGGGTTGCGGGTGCCTACAACCGATAGGCAAGGAGTGCTCAGCAGACGTCGATCTCCGATTCCGTACAACACCCATGGCGGCTGCGGGATCTGTCTCAGCAGCTCCGGATATTCCGAATCGAGCGGCGTCAGCCTCCAGCCTCCTTGGCCGGCCAGGGCGTCTTCCCATGCCGGCTTGATATTTCCGGTCCAGCGCCGGCAAAATTCCTCGGCCGGCTGCGCCCTGATGCCAAGCCGGATCAGCTTGTCGGCCGTTATCGTCTCCTTCAAGCTCATGCCGGACATCAGAACCTTGTTGACCGACGCCCAGCCGATGCCTGGAGTCTCGCTCAGCGTTACGATGAATGTTCGGATAACCTGTTCGTTGTCATGATTAGGGAGCCAAGTCACCATCTGGCGGATTCGTCCTCTCGCGATAAGGATCGGCCGGCTCCGCGCTCCTTCCTATTGTGGGGCACAAGAATGGAGATTGCAAGCGCAGCCGGGCCGGCAAAACAAAAGGCAGCCTTCCCCAACCCCTGACGGGTCGAAGAAGGCTGCCTGCCTTCAGCTAACTAGTTTGATTGGATTCAGTGGGTTTTGCATTTCTCCAGAAGGCCTTGCTCTTCCAGAACGCCGACGAGAGTCGAACCCATGTCGGACGGAGTCGGAGCAACCTTGATGCCGCAAGCTTCCAGCGTCGCGATTTTTTCCGCAGCCGTTCCTTTGCCGCCGGAAATGATGGCGCCTGCATGGCCCATGCGTTTTCCCGGAGGAGCCGTAGCGCCGCCGATGAAGCCGACTACCGGCTTCTTCATGTTGGCTTTGACCCACTCGGCCGCTTCTTCCTCAGCCGTGCCGCCGATCTCGCCGATCATGATGACTGCATAGGTGTCCGGATCTTCATTGAACAGGTTCAGGATGTCGATGAACTCGGATCCTTTGACCGGGTCGCCGCCGATGCCTACAGCCGTCGATTGGCCGATGCCGCGGGTCGTCAGCTGATGAACCGCTTCGTAAGTCAGCGTCCCCGAACGGGAAACGACGCCTACATGGCCTTTTCTGTGGATATATCCAGGCATGATGCCGATTTTGATCTCGTCCGGCGTAATGACGCCTGGGCAGTTAGGTCCGATCAGGCGGGTTTTCTTGCCTTCCATGTAACGCTTCACGCGCACCATGTCCAGAACCGGAATGCCTTCCGTGATGCAGATGACGAGATCCAGCTCCGCTTCTACCGCCTCCAGGATGGAGTCGGCCGCGAATGCCGGCGGCACGTAGATGACGGATACCGTCGCGCCCGTGTCGGCAACCGCTTCGCGAACCGAATTGTAGACCGGCAGCGATTTCGTCTCGCCGTTTTCAAGCGTGATGTCGACGGTCGTGCCGCCTTTGCCAGGAGTTACCCCGCCAACCATCTGGGTGCCGTATTCAAGAGCGCCCTTCGTATGGAACAGACCGGTTTGGCCGGTAATGCCCTGGGTGATCACTTTGGTGTCTTTGTTGATCAAAATGCTCATCGCAAATTCACATCCCCTAACAGAATTCGTATCTGCAGCCCCAAGGGCATTATTTTACGAGCGCAACGATTTTTTGAGCGCCGTCGGACATGCTGTCCGCCGCGACCAGATTCAGGCCCGATTCGTTCAGAATCTTCTTGCCGAGCTCTACGTTCGTGCCTTCCAGGCGTACGACAAGCGGACGCTCCAGACCGAGCTCGCGCGCAGCCGCGACAACGCCTTCGGCGATGACGTCGCAGCGCATGATGCCGCCAAAGATATTGACGAAGATGCCTTTGACGTTGGCGTCGGAAAGCAGGATTTTGAAGGCTTCCGTTACTTTCTCCTTCGTCGCGCCGCCGCCTACGTCCAGGAAGTTCGCAGGGTCGCCGCCGTAGTGCTTGATGATGTCCATCGTCGCCATGGCAAGGCCTGCGCCGTTGACCATGCAGCCGATGTTGCCGTCCAGAGCGATGTAGCTCAGGTCGTATTTGGAAGCTTCGATTTCTTTCGCGTCTTCCTCTTCGAGGTCGCGCAGCGCCAGGATGTCCTTGTGGCGGAACAGGGCGTTGGAATCGAAGTTCAGCTTGGCGTCGAGGGCCATGACGTTGCCGTCACCCGTAACGACGAGCGGATTGATCTCGGCGATGGAGCAGTCCTTGTCCACGAAAGCGGTATAAAGCGCTGTCATGAACTGAACCGCCTTCCGGACCAGTTCCTTCGGGATATTGATTGCATAAGCGAGGCGTTGCGCCTGGAAAGGCAGCAGGCCTACAGCCGGATCGATGACTTCCTTGATGATTTTCTCCGGGGAGTGCTCGGCGACTTCTTCAATCTCCGTGCCGCCCTCTTCGGATGCCATCATGACGACGCGGCCCGTAGCGCGGTCGACAACGACGCCGACATAATATTCTTTCTTGATGTCGCAGCCTTGCTCGATCAAGAGGCGCTTGACTTCCTTGCCTTCCGGACCGGTCTGGTGGGTAACGAGCGTCTTGCCGAGAATCTCGGACGCGTATGCGCGGACCTCGTCCAGGTTTTTCGCAACCTTGACGCCGCCTGCCTTGCCGCGGCCGCCCGCATGGATCTGTGCCTTGACAACTACGACGGAAGTGCCAAGTTCCTTGGCGGCTTCGACAGCCTCGTCTACCGTGAAGGCCACTTTGCCTTCAGGTACGGCTACCCCGTATTGTTTCAAGACTTCTTTGCCTTGATACTCATGAATATTCATTCACGACATCCTCCAATCCTCTGACTCAGGTGGAACAGCTGGGAAACTATCAAACAAACATCTGTCATTATAACACAATCGAAGCAAGCCTTCCTGCAAAATAATCTTTATCATGTAAAATATTTTTTGATTTTGCCGCTCTTTGCGGCAATGAATCCAAATGTTGACAAATTCCGCCGGCATGCCTATCCTGTAGCTAACAAGTTTGTTTACAGATGGAATGTGAGGAAGCACCTTCGCCGTCTTATTTCGGGAGGTGTTTCTTTGTCATGCCCTACAGCAAATGCATAAGCGCGAGCGTGCTCGGCGTCGACGGCAAAAGCATTACCGTGGAGGTCGATCTGTCCAGCGGACTGCCTCAAGTGAATCTGGTCGGCCTTCCCGATCCATCCGTCCGCGAATCGGTGGAACGCGTCCGCGCCGCCATGCGGAATTCCGGCTTCAAATTCCCGCTGGAACGAGTGACGGTGAACCTCGCGCCCGCCGATCTGCGCAAGGAAGGAACCGCCTTCGATCTGGCTATCGCGGCTGCCATCCTGACGGCCAGCGGGCAGATGGATGCCGATGCCTTCGACGGCATGCTCGTCATCGGCGAGCTCGCCCTCAACGGCGGGCTGCGCCCCGTGCCCGGCGTGCTTCCCATGGTCGAGGAAGCGCGGACACGCGGCTTGCGGCGCGTGCTGCTGCCTCCGGACAACGCCCTCGAAGCCGCGCTTGTAGGCGGCATGGACATCTATGCGGCGGCCGACCTGTCTTCTTTGGCGCTCTGCGGAGGGAGCGGCGATGGCTGGGAGCGGCTTGCTTGGCATCCTTCAGCCGGAAACCCGACGGCTTGCGAACCTGGCTCCAGCGGCGAAGGAGCAGCAGCTCCGGACTACGCCGACGTATTCGGTCAGCATCATGCCAAGCGAGCGCTGATGATCGCCGCCGCCGGCAGGCACAACCTGCTGCTGAGCGGACCGCCCGGAACGGGCAAGACGATGCTCATCCGCCGGCTGCCCGGCATTCTCCCTCCCATGAGCGAGGAGGAAGCGCTTGAAGTGACCAAAATCTTCAGCGTCTCCGGCAAGCTTGCGGCCTCAGGCTCCCTCGTCTCGGAGCGTCCATTCCGCACTCCGCATCATACGATTTCCACCGGCGGCCTTATCGGCGGCGGCTCCATCCCCCGTCCCGGAGAGGCGACGCTCGCCCATCGAGGCGTTCTCTTTCTCGACGAGCTGCCGGAGTTCCCCCGCTCCGTGCTCGAGGTGCTGCGCCAGCCGCTCGAGGATCGGGAAGTGACCATAGCCAGAGCGAGAGCGGTGTTCCGCTTCCCGGCTCATTTTCAGCTGGCTGCCTCGATGAATCCCTGTCCGTGCGGACAGCATGGCTCCGACGTTCCGGGGCAGCGCGGCTGCATCTGTTCTCCGGTGCAGATTGCCCGCTACCGCTCGCGGATTTCGGGACCGCTGCTCGACCGGATCGACCTGCTCGTGGAGGTGCCTCGGCCGCAGCATGCCGATGCCATGCAGCCCGGCATGAGCACCGCCGACATGAAGAGCTTGATAACTGGCGCCGTCAAGCGCCAGAAAGACAGAGAGCAGGAGACGGGCGTAGCGTGGAACGGCGATCTAGCAGGCAAAGCGCTGAAGCATGCGGCTCCGCTGCAAGCCGAAGGGGCACGGCTGCTTCAGCAAGCCTACGACCGGCTTGGAATCAGCTTGCGCGCCCATGAGCGGATCCTGAAGCTAGCCCGCACGATCGCCGACGTGGAAGGCTCCTTGCAAATCCAAACCGCTCATGTCGCCGAAGCGATTCAATACCGCAGGCTGGAGCTATGAGGACTCTCCATCCATTGGCACGCTTCCATAGGAACAGGTATAATCAATTCATATTGGAGGGGATGGGTATCATCATCAATATGGAAACGATTCATACCAGCAGCCGCCGCTTCCGCTCCGCCCTGGATTCTGTCCGGAGGCATGAGTTCAAAAGCCCGCGGCTGGGAAGCAACGACTATCCCAAAGGCGCATCGAGCGACGCGTCGCTGCTGCTCGGCATCTACTTGTTGAACGAACACGGGATCGATTGCGACTATGTGGCCGCATCCGACGGCAGCGGCTCCAGCCATGCCTGGCTGGAGCATGAGGGCCTCTTCATCGACATTACGGCCGACCAGCTGCCGGGCATGCAAGGCAAAGTCGTTGTCGGAGAGGACCATTCTGTACATAGCCTTTTCATCGAAGCGGGCCGAAGCCGCATAAGCGAGAATGACCTCAGCGACCTGGCCGATGACTATGATATCGTGATGGCGGGAATGATCTAAACGCATTTTAAGGTCCCGGAATAGCAGGGCAATGGTCTTGAAAGAGCAAGCCAAGTTGATTAACCTTGAAACCGCAAGGCAAGTCCGAGGAGCCTTGAAACCGCAAGGCCGATCCTGATGCCAGGATCGGCCTTTTTTTCGTTCAGAATGAAAGCAAGATCAACTCAGAAGGCATTTCGTACATAAGCGACCTCAATCGGCCTTATGCCGGCAGAATCAAGCGTAACGGCAGCCGCATCGAAGCGGACCGTCTTCTCCTGCCACCCCTTTTGACTCAAATACTGGCGGGCGATCTTGCGCACCTTATGCTGCTTGCGGGCGTCGATCGACTCCAGCGCGGTTCCGAACCGGCTGCCCTGCCGCAGCGAACGGACTTCCGTCACGACGAGGGAGCCGCCTTCAACGGCGATAATATCCAGCTCTCCCTCGCGGCAGCGCCAATTGCGCTCCAACAGCCTGAAGCCGCCGGCTTCCATCCATTGGGCGGCTGCATCCTCGCCGATCCTTCCAGAGAGGCTCCTGGCAGCTCCGATGCGCGTGCCCGCCTTTCGAGACTTGTCCGGATCGGCGTTTCCGGGCTTGTTCTTCATGCGCTGTCCCCCGCCTCGCGGTCAGCCCGATATAAAAAGCTGAGAATCTCGGCGACCAGGCCGTACAGCTCCGGAGGAATCTGCTGGTCCAGATCCAGCTTGGACAGAACCTCTACGAGCGAGCGGTCTTCCTGCACCGGCACTCCGCTCTCTCGAGCCCGCTGCAGAATCTCGTCGGCCAAATGTCCGGTTCCCTTCGCTACGACGACCGGGGCTCCGTCTTTCAGCGGATCGTACTTGAGCGCGACAGCCTTTTTCTTCGCTTGAACGGGCTCGTCCGCATCCGCGCTTCCATATTTGCGCTCATCCTCGCTCATACCCTCAGATCAACTCCCTTGTACGGCTCTGCCGCTGCAAGCGCCGCATCGGGGACATTCATCTTCTTCTCCGCAGCCTTGCGCTCTTCCGGATGAACGACTTTCATGCCGAGAAGACGATAGCCCGAAGCTTGAAGCAGCTCGGCCAATGCCGTCTTGCCGGCATCGGCCAGCAGCGGAACGGCAGGATGGCCGTTGAACACCGTCAGGCTGACGACTTTGTCCGCGACAGCCACGTCAACGACCGTGTCCCCGATGACATCCATTCTCAGGTCGAAAAGGAGACGGCAGTTGGATGCGTCCAATCCGCCCTTTGCATTCCGTCTCGACTGTACATGCACGGAAGCAGTCTGTCCGCCGTTAGCCGTTTGAATAGGAATCTGCACCGTGAGCTGCGAGAAAAACGTTCCGCTGCGCTCCGGCGACAGCATGAGCTGCTGTCCTGTAATATGCTGCAGCAGCTGCTGGGCCGAGTCCTTTGCCGCCGGTGGCAAGTCCGCCGACTGCAGCAGCGTGAGCAGCGCGGACTTGATTGTCGCCGTTTCCGGCACCGCCGCCTCCTTGACGCCGGGCGCCAAGGCCGGCAGGCCGGTTTCTCCATGAGCGGGTCCGGCAAGCGGTCTCGCCGCTCCTTCGGCTGCAGGCTTGCCATTCGCCAGGGAAACATCTCTTAAGGCAGCAGTCCGTTCGCTTTCCTTCGCGCCTTGCGCGCTCGGTTTCGGCTCGTTCGCTTTGGCTCCGGCTGGCTCCGCGGCTGTGCTGGCGTTCATCGATGGAGCTGCCTTCGGACCGCCTGGTTTCTCCGGGCTATCCATGTCATCCAGCGCACCAGGCGCAGACGGCGCCTGCTTGGCCTCTGGAGGCGAAGTCGGGATTTCCTTTCCTCCGCCTGCTGCCCCCTTGTTCACGATATCCGCTGGGATCGACGGCTTTGCTCCTGAAGCGGTCGATGTCATGGCAGCTGAGCTATGGGAAGCAAGGGCACCGCCGCGCTCCATGAGTTCTGCCTGTACATCCATGCTTCCGTCCTGCGGCATACGGACCGCGCTTCCGGCAGCACGCTCCGCCGACAGCTGGTTCCGCAGCTGATTCTCATGGCCGGCTCCAAGCCAATCCAGCATTTTGCGCGCCCAGTTCCCGGCTGGTTCGGCCGGCTCGGTTTCATTCTCCATCAAAGCCGAATCGGCAGCGGTTCCCTTGAGCTGCACCGCATGTGGACCTGCTCCGTCTGCTTGGAGCAGCTTCCCTTCAACATTCGCCGTCTTGGCGGCTTGAATGAGCTCTTTGCCCTGTGCATGCACACCTTGTTGATCTCCCGCGGCAAGCTTTACCGGCCTTGTATCTGCGTTGTCCGCCGTTTGTTCCTGAGCCGTTTTCACGTCCGGGGACAAAGCGACTTTCAAATCAGCAGGAAGGTTGGATTTCATGCTGCCTCTATCCGCCGGCTGCTTGGCTAGTTCATTGGCACCCGGCCAGCTCCCGCCGCCGTCAAGCAGCTCCAGCAAGCGGGCGGCGTTGAGCTTGGCCGCCCTATCGTCTCCGGATGCATGTTCGGTCATTGCCTTTAATGCCGATGACAATTGTTCCAAAAGCTCGTGCACAGGCGGACCGGATTGAATTTGCCGCAGCGACGACACCGTCGCCTCCGTCATCGGCAATCCCCGCTGAATGGCGACCGCGGCTGCTTTCAGCCATTGCTGCGGATTCTCGCCTTCCGGCATGAATTCGGCCGCTTCAGCCAGCGCGCCGGCAGTCGCGCCGTCTATCGCGACGCCCATCGCCTTCAATTCGCGCACAAGAGCTTGACCGGCCTGTTCTTTGCCGCCTGCACCGAACTTAAGTCCGAGCGACTTCCACACTTCATCGGTCGGTTCAGAGGCCGTTTTGCCCGGCTCCTGCCGTTTCAAAACCAGCTTGCCTTCAGCCGTTTCCGACTGCACCTGCAGGACAGCCGTCTGTCCTTGCTTCAATGGCGTCTCCAACTTGGCGACGAGCTGCGTGCCGCCGATCTGCAAAAGCGCTTCATTGTCCCCCATCAGCTCCACGACCTGAGCCCGGACCGTCTGGCCGGGGCGCAGCTCCAGCGTGCGGCTGGCCGCAGGCTGCACGTCCCCGATCAGTTTGATGAGACTTCCGATATTCATCGTCGTTACGGCCTCCGCTCGCTTATGTCCTATTTTCTCTGTAGTCCTTTATCGACATTTACGCGGTAAAACATAATGGTTTTCGATCGGGAACATTTGTTCTGTTCCTGTTTCAAGCCAAGCATGCCATCGGCCCGTTCATTTCCAATCTGCGTCGGCATCAGGACGCAGAGAAGGCTTAAGCTGCCATTTTCGACTGTTAGGCTGCCATTTAATAAAAGGAGTCCACCTCCTTGAATCAGGCATGCGAGCTGCTGATGCAGGACCGTCCGAGCTTCGGGAACCCGACGTCATTCAAAGCAGCGCAAAAAAGTTGATATCCCAGAACATTTCCCCTTGTCCGTGTTTGCCCGGACGAACGAATCCGGTCTGAAAGAGGCGAATTCCTGCTCCTTCGCGAGATAAATCCTTATCTGGCGTTACCGGCAAATAGGAAGTCGATCCGACAGCTCGAAAAATCAAAAAACCCTTGCGTTCCCGCAAGGGTCGAATCGGTCTAAAAAAGCGCAAGCTGATCCTCCGGCAAAATCTTGCCGAGGAAGGAACGCCGGTGGAGAGGGCTTGGCCCGTGCTGAAGCAGCATGGAGCGGTGATGCTTGGTCGCATAACCTTTATGTACGGCAATCCCGTAAGCCGGATAATGCAGATCCCATATCTCCTTGCAAAGTCGGTCGCGTGTCACCTTGGCCAGTATGGATGCCGCCCCGATGCTCTGGCTCACCGCATCGCCGTGAATAATGGCTGTCTGCGGAAAGTCCATATCGACGGTCTCCGCATCGACCAGCAGATGGGAAGGCCGTACGCCGAGCGACTCCACTGCCTGCTTCATAGCCAGACGCGAAGCCTGGCGGATGTTGATGCGGTCGATCGTCTCGGAGTCGATTCTCGCGACAGCCCAGGCAACTGCCGAATCGAGGATGACATCGTAGAGCATCTCGCGCTTCTTCTCCGAGAGCTTCTTGGAATCGTCGACTCCGTCGAGCACAAGCCCTCGCGGCAGGATGACCGCCGCAGCGACGACATCGCCGAACAGGCAGCCCCGCCCGACCTCGTCCACGCCGCAAACATGCTCGGCTCCCGATTCCCAGAGCGGCCGCTCATAAGAGAGCAGATCCTTCGGCTCGCTCATGCCGGCAGCAGCGGATTCACCGGGCTCCGATCCTTCTTCCCATAAGGAAGGGGAAGCTTCCGGATTCGGCTGATGCGCTTGACGGCGCGGCTTCATGGCCTTGCCGGAGGCGCTGCTTCCAGCGTGAGGCGGCCGAGCTTGCCGGCACGGAGCTCCCGCAGGATAATTCCGGATACCTTTTCCAGATCGATGCGGCCGCCGCTGAGCAGGCAGCCGCGGTTGCGGCCGATCTGCTCCATGACCGCGACGATCTGCATGTTGTCATCGAAATTCTCAGGCTGTTCTTCCAGACCGAATCGATCCTGCATCTCGGGCCAGTATCTCTCTGCGAGCACGCGGACGGCAAAGTACGCCACGTCTTCGATATTGAGCACCTGCTCCTTGATCGCGCCGGTCATGGCAAGCTTGTAGCCGACCAGCTGATCCTCGAACTTCGGCCACAGGATGCCCGGTGTATCAAGCAGCTCCATCTCCGAGCCGACCTTGATCCATTGCTGTCCCTTGGTCACGCCGGGACGGTCTCCGGTGGCGGCGATGTGCCTGCCGGCCAGACGGTTGGTCAAGGTGGACTTGCCGACGTTGGGAATGCCGACAATCAGCGCCCGCATGGCGCGCGGGTTCATGCCCCTGTCCAGCATGCGCTGGATTTTTTCGTGAAGGATTTCCCTCACCTTGACGGGAATCTCATTCACCCTGGAACCGGTCGAGGAATCGACGGCCAGGCTCACATACCCTTTGGAAGCAAAGTATTGCATCCACCGCTCCGTTTCGCGGGAGTCGGCCAGGTCTGCCTTGTTCAGCAGGATGAGACGTGGTTTGCCCCTCAGGATGTCGTCGACCATAGGGTTGCGGCTGGACATGGGAACGCGGGCGTCGAGCAGTTCGATCGCGATGTCAATCAGCTTGAGCTTGTCTTCGATCTGTCTTCTTGCCCGCGTCATATGTCCGGGGAACCACTGAATCGTCATGCCAGCACCTCATTTGCTCTATCGTCGGAACCTTGGAAGCTGAGCTTCCTTTAGGTTAACCGTGTTTGATGATCTTCATGTCGGAAGGCGGCCAGAAAATGACGTCCGCGCGTCCGATCAGCTGCTTGTAAGGAATGTAGCCGATTCTGCGGCTGTCCTCGCTGTTGCTGCGGTTGTCGCCCATCGCCAGGAAGGAGTCCGCAGGAACCGTTCCTTCGGTTACGTTCTCGTTGGGGAAGTTCGGTCCGGTCTGGTTCCACAGCTCGCCTTTTTTGTTCGCTTCTTCAATGGCTTGCTTCAGGTAAGGCTCGTCCTGCTTGACATCGTTGACGAAGACGTCGTCGCCCTCGACCTTGACCTTGTCGCCCGGGAGCGCGATGACGCGCTTGATGAAATCCCTTCCCTCCTGGGGAACATGGAATACGACCACTTCACCGCGATGCGGCTGCCTGATGTCGAAGATGATCTTGTTGACGATCAGCCGTTCACCCGTATGGAAGTTAGGCTGCATGGAAGGTCCGTCGACAGCGAACGGAGCGAAGAGGAACCAGCGGATCAGCCATACGAGAATGGCCGCGATCGCCAGCGCCTTGACCCATTCAAACACTTCCTTGCGGGCTTTGCCGCCGCGAGTTGCCGCATTCTGCTCTTCTGGAAACTGCTCTTCAGCCATCTGCAGTTCAGCCTTCTTTCGTCACACGAATAGGGTATTGGTTTTATGAGAGGAATTACCGAGGCGCAGAGGCCTTCAGAAATAATGCCTTAAAATAACGAAAAGGGGCTTGTTTGCGGCAAGCCCCTCTTGACGTTCCATTCTTAGCGGCGGATTTCCTTGATACGGGCCGCTTTGCCGCGCAGTTCGCGCAGGTAGTACAGTTTCGCGCGACGAACTTTGCCGCGACGGGTAACTTCGATGCGGTCAATCTTAGGCGAGTTGATCGGGAACGTACGCTCCACGCCAACGCCGTAAGAAATTTTGCGGACGGTGAACGTCTCGCTGATTCCGCCGCCGCGACGTTTGATGACAACGCCCTCGAACAGCTGAACCCGCTCACGGGAACCCTCGATAACCTTTACGTACACCTTAAGCGTGTCGCCTGGACGGAAGCTAGGGATGTCCGTGCGAAGCTGCTCTTGAGCAATCGTTTGTAAAAGATTCATGAGTTTAGTCACTCCTTCCACCATAGACGTTCATATAAGCTAACCGGCTCGCCTTGTGAGCCGGATCATGGCCGATAGAGGACCGTCCGAGTCATTAAAACAACATTTCAAATCATACCATATCCAAGCCCGGAAAACAACCTCATCTTCATGAATCGAGCTGTCTTTCAGGAAAAAGATTCCGGATCCGCTGCCTGGGACTTTCGCTCGCGCAGCCATTTCCGCTCTTTGTCGGTCAGCTCCGCCGTCTCCAGCAGATCAGGCCTGCGTTGGAGCGTCCTCTGCAGCGATTGCTCGCGCCTCCAGGCGTCGATGTTGCGGTGATGTCCCGAGATCAGCACCTCGGGAACATCCCAGCCGCGGAAGCTCGCCGGACGTGTATAGTGGGGGTATTCAAGCAGTCCGGTGCTGTAGGAGTCCGTAACGGCGGACGATTCGTTGCCGAGCACGCCTGGCAGCAGCCGGACGACGCTGTCGATCATGACCATCGCCGGCAGCTCGCCTCCGGTCAGCACGTAGTCGCCGATCGACAGCTCGTCGGTCACGAGATGCTCGCGGATGCGCTCGTCGTAGCCCTCGTAATGGCCGCAAATGAAAATCAAGCGTTCCTCGCGCGCGAGCTCTTCCGCCTTGCGCTGGCTGAACGGCTCCCCTTGCGGACACATCAGAATAATGCGCGGAGGCTTGCTCTCCGCCGCCTGAGACTCGACAGCGCCGCCGCTGAGGGAAACAGGTCCGTTTTTGGTTTGGGCACACCAGCCGGCACATCAGCCGGGCACAGCGGCGATGCCGCAGCGGCATCAAAGCATCACAGCGTATGGGATGCGCCGATGACCAGCTCGGCCTCGACGGGCTCGCCCGGCTGGACGAGCACGAGCTCCTCCTGGCGGTTAAGCTCGCCGTTCAGAGCCATCCAGGGCTCCACGCAGACGAACGGCTTGTCCTCTACGCTCCACAGGACGACGTAGCGGAAGCTGCCGCTGTAGCGCATCCGGACCGCAAGGTTTCCGGAAGGCTTGAAGGCGATCTCCGGAGCCGCCGCATCCAGCAGAGCGGCCGATTCCTTCATGCTCCCGAGATCGAGGGAGCCTTCGTACGGCTTTTCCTGTCCGTCGTTGTAATCCAGGTACCGGGTAGCATCCGTTCGATAGGAAAGGTTTTTGGCATCCGCGGCAAAGTAGGGATGGAAGCCGGGATACATCGGCATCGGAGAATCCGACAGATTGCGGTATTGCTGGGAGATGGACAGCTCGCCGTTCTTGAGGGTGTACGTGAACAGCAGCTCGAACTCGAACGGGAACTGCTCCAGCGTCCGCTCGCTGCTGCGCAGTCGGAGGGTGACGGAGGCTTCCCGGTCATCGGAGATGCCGGCGATTTCCCAGGCTTCGGTGCGCGCGACTCCGTGATTGCGCATGCGGTATTTGCGTCCGTTCCACTCGTATTCTCCATTGGCCAGCTGGCCGCTGATCGGGAAGAGCACGGGATTGCCCCCGCGTATGTTCGCTTCCGGATCCAGGAACGTGGCCTCGTCGAGATAGAACAGCTCATAGCCGTTCAGCCGGCATTGCAGGGCGATGCCGCCGCGTTCCGGACAGATCAGCACGCGGGAGCGGGTTGCCGCCTCCGTCAGCTCGACCATTTCGAATTTTTCTTTGTATGTTTTGACTTCATATTGATATGACAATAGGTCTCAACTCCTATAGAAATAATTCCTTTCAAAAGACAGCATCTTCCATCATTCGTCTTTCATACGGGACCTAAAGGTCATAAATTTGAATATTGGCTCTGTTCAAAGCTTTCCAGGATAAGGTATGCTACGGATAAAGCTTATTTTTCCCATATTAATGCAGCGGCCGCTATTTGTATAGGCATCCATAAGTCCTGCCTTTTATTCCACCATTCGTCCCGATGCGGTCATACGAGGTGATCTTCAGTCCCATGCGCGCTCCTCACCGGAAGCTGCTTACGGCTGCTGCATTCATACTGCTGCCCCTGATTCTGTTCCAGGCTTTGAGATGGTCCGGAACTCTGGACATCTATTGGCATTCCCCAGTCGGACATTTTTATATCGTGACGATCGTTTCCGTCTTCTCCTTGCTGCTGGCGGGGGCGATGGGCTACACCGGGATGAAGCTGCGCAACATCGGCGTATCGTTCCTGGCGCTGGCCTACATCTCCATGACGGCGCTGATCATGCTGCACGGACTCGCCACGCCGGGATTCATCATGGAGCACAACTCCGTCCAGGGCATTTCCTCGCAGCTGGGCATCCTCATCGCCTCCGTATGGCTGGCGCTGTCCGGCGTGAACGCGGCTCGTCCGCTCGTCCTGTTCCTGGGGCGCTTCCACCGGTGGCTGGTTCCTGCCTGGACAGTCGTTCTGATGCTTTATTTCTTCTCCGCCATGAACCACCCCCATATTCTCGCGGGGTGGTCGGAGAGGGACTCCACGAGAACCGCATCGACGGCGATCGTGCTTATCCTGCTCGCCAGCGCCGCACGGAGTTATTGGAAAGGCTACAAGGCCGCCAGGATGCCGCTGCAGCTCTCCATCGTCTACAGCTGCGGCTGGCTAGGCGCGGGTCAGCTCATCATGGTTCTCGGCGAGCCGTGGCGTCTTAGCTGGTGGCTGTACCATGTGCTGCTTCTGCTGTCCTTGCTGGCTGTGGCGGCGGGCATCCTGCTCCAATATGCCAGCTCCCATTCCTTGCTGGATTCCATGAGAGCCTTGTTCCGCTCGGATCCTAAGGAATGGCTGCAGAAATGCATCTCGCCGAGCGTCCAGGCGCTCATCCAGGCGACGGAAGAGAAGGACGGCTACACGGCGGGCCATAATTACCGGGTCGCCCTGTACGCCCTGAAGCTGGCCGAGCGCATGGGGCTGGCTTCATCCGACCTCATGGCGATCGGCCAGGGCGGCATCATCCATGACGTGGGCAAGCTGCAGATTCCGCAGTCGATCCTGAACAAGCCCGATGTGCTTACCCAGGAGGAGCGGGCCGTCGTCGAGCTCCATCCCGTACACGGCTATGAGCTGTGCCGCAAGCTAGGCTTCATGCGGGAAGAGCTTGCCGTCATCCGCTCCCATCATGAACGGTGGGACGGCACCGGCTATCCGGACCGGCTGCGGGAGAAGGAGATTCCGCTGTTCGCGCGCATTACGGCTGTCGCGGACGTGTACGACGCGCTGACCTCGTCCAGGTCCTACCGCAAGGCGATGACCCATGAGCAGGCGCTCGGAATCATCTCGGCTCAGCGCGGCCGGCAATTCGATCCGGCTTGCGTCGATGCCTGGCTGAGCCTGGCGGAGGAAGAGCCCGGGTTTTTCGCGGAAACGGCTACCGACATGCATGTCGTCCCGCCGCGCACCCGCACGCTGACCGTCTGAGCCGGTCCTGGATCGGCCAAGCCAGCGCCGATTTCTCGAGGTATAATGAGCATAGCTGGACGCCGGTTTCATCATGACCGCTGCCGGCGATTATAGAGGTTCAAGGAGGACAATGGAGATGGGATATCAAGCTCATTCCGGGCGGTACGAATCGATGAAGTACAACCGCGTCGGACGCAGCGGGCTGAAGCTGCCGGCAATATCGCTCGGACTGTGGCACAACTTCGGAGGAAACGACCGCTACGAGAACGGCAGGGAAATGGCGCGCAGGGCATTCGACCTGGGCATCACCCATTTCGATCTGGCGAACAATTACGGGCCTCCGCCTGGTTCCGCCGAAGAGAATTTCGGCCGGATGCTGAAGGATGATCTTGCGCCATACCGGGACGAGCTCGTCATCTCGACCAAGGCGGGCTATTACATGTGGGAGGGACCTTACGGCGAGTGGGGCTCGCGCAAGTACATCCTCTCCAGCCTCGACCAGAGCCTGAAGCGGATGGGCCTGGAGTATGTCGACATCTTCTATCACCATCGTCCGGATCCGGATACGCCGCTCGAAGAAACGATGTCGGCTCTGGACCATGCGGTCCGTTCCGGCAAGGCGCTCTACGCCGGCATCTCGAACTACAGCGCCGAGCAGGCCAGGGAAGCGGCGTACATCCTGAAGCAGCTCGGCACGCCGTGCCTGATCCATCAGCCGTCCTACTCCATGTTCAACCGCTGGATCGAGGACGGGCTTCAGGATGTGCTGGAGGAAGAGGGCATCGGCTCGATCGTCTTTTCCCCGCTGGCGGGCGGCATGCTGTCGGACCGCTATCTGCAGGGCATACCCGCGGATTCCCGGGCCGGCGGACCAAGCGTATTTTTGAGCGGCAGCCAGATTACCGAGGGCCGGCTGGCGCAGATCCGCGAGCTTAACGCTCTTGCCCAGGAGCGCGGCCAGTCGCTGGCGGCGATGGCGCTTGCCTGGACGCTGCGCGGCGGGCGGGTCACCTCCGCCCTCATCGGCGCAAGCCGGGTATCGCAGATCGAGGACAATGTCCGCGCGCTCGACAACCTGGAATTCAGCGGAGAAGAGCTGGAGAAGATCGAGAGCATTTTGCGCCGCGAGGGTTAATCAGGGAATGGGTATGGGCTGACCGGACAATCATCCATAAACGCCAAGCAGGCGCAAGGGAGACACTCTCCCTTGCGCCTGCTTGTGCTGATGCCAAAATCCATTGAGAGGCCGGACGGAGTTCAAGCCTTCTGCCGGAGCAGGGCGGCCCGGACTGAGCCGCCGGCGGGCAGGGCCTAGCCTACTTCCAGATAGAGCTTCGTTCCGTCATGATATTGGAAGATCGCCACGTCGCGCGACATCTCGACGGATGCGATCTCTTTCCATCGTTTGCGAAAATCGAAGTTGAGCTCAAGCTCCCTCAGCTTGCCCGGGAGCGCCTTCAGCGCTTCCTCCTGTCCCGGGGGGTAGTAGACGGGGACAGAACGGTTTTTGAACGTGATCGGCTGCATCATATCGGACAGCACCCCCTTGTGAAATTAATCTTTCCTTCCCTTATTTTACATTAAACGCATTAAAGGAATATGAACGAAATAGGAACATTATTCAACAAGCATCGTTATAGCGCCTGTTATTCGCATGAAGGGAGGAGGGAAATGACAGGCAATGGATGATGAAGGCTGAGAATTGATGTAGAATATAGGCATACAAAGAAACTGACGGAGGCTGGCATGGCACTATCCAAAGTTTTCTTCATGAACATCAGCCTGCTTATCACAATCGCCTATTTGTTCAATCTTGGCTATAAAACCGCCTTCCAATGGCTGCGGCCCGGCATACAGGAGGCGCTGGCCTCCATCATCTTTATCGCATCCGGCTGGCTGACGATGGTATTCGGCCTTCGGGTGAACGACCATATCCTGTTCGATCTCCGTTATGTGCCGCTGATCATGGCGGTCCTGATCCTCAGCAAGCTTGGCAGATTATGGCTATCGGGATCGGGATCGGCTTGGGCAGGCTTCTATTCGGCATCCATGCGGCCTCTCTTGCCGGCATGGGCAACATGTTCGTCCTGGGCGCCGCCGGAGCGCTGCTCGCCTTCTTCCTCGGCCGGAGCCGCTGGACCTTTTTCCGGAAGGCCGTTGTGATCATACTCGTCATCAACATGCTCAACTGCATCAATATATCCTGGCTCGGCGTGCTTCCATTGTCCGTCTATTGGAGCGAGTACGCGCCGCTGACGCTGCTGCTCTCGCTTCTCCTCAGCGCCTTCTTCGTGTACATGATCCGCGACTTCAGCCTCGATCAGCAGCGGATGGTCGATCTCAAGAATATGAACCTGATCCTGCGCAGGCAGACCAAGGAGCTGAGGGAAGCCAAGCGGGATGTGGAGGACAAGGCTCGCCAGCTGCTGCTCTCGTCGCGCTACAAGTCGGAATTTCTGGCCAACATGTCCCATGAGCTCAAGACGCCACTGAACAGCATGCTGCTGATCTCGCAGCTGATTCAGGAGAGCGGCGACGAGGCGTACGGCGAAGAGGACAAGCGTTATGCGGGCATCATAAAAGCAGCGGGAGTGGATCTGCTTCATCTTATTGACGATATTCTCGATCTGTCGAAGGTCGAAGCCGGCAAGCTGCAGCTTACCCTGGAGAACGTTCCGGCCATCGAGCTGCTGCATTCCGTCCAGGCGCAGTTCCAGCCGGTCGCCGACCGAAAAGGGCTCCCGTTCCGGGTCGAGATCGAGCCGGATTCCCCGCAGATGCTCTTGACCGACGCTCTGCGCGTCAATCAGGTGCTTCGCAATCTTCTGACAAACGCCTTTAAGTTCACCGAGACCGGCTTCGTGGAGCTCAAGGTTTCCGGTGAACGCAGGGCGCTGCTCCCGGCACCGGACGAAGAACTTTTCGGAACCCGCGCGTCCGCACGGTTGCGTAGCAGGGGGAATTCCCGGCAGCCGATGCCGGCCTTGCCCGAAGTGGACTGGATCGTGTTCGCCGTCAAGGACACCGGTATCGGAATCGACAAGGAGAAGCAGAACCTCATCTTCGAGGCCTTCCAGCAGGAAGACGGCAGCATTACCCGCCAGTACGGCGGAACCGGCCTCGGCCTCTCCATCAGCCTGCAGCTGTCCAAGCTGCTCGGAGGCATGCTCGAGCTGCAGAGCGACAAGGGAGAAGGCAGCACGTTCATCTTCCGCATGCCTGCCGACAGCAGCTTCGGCGGGGCTGGAGAGGAAGGCGATGAACCGCAGCGGATATGAGCGGCCGCCCTTCGTTCCCGCAGCGGAAGGGCTTGTTCTACTTCCTGAGCGGCATATGGGAAGCCGACAGACATGCAAAAGCGGAAAAGAGCCGTCCGGCTCTTTTCCGCTTTTGTCCGTATGGCTCCCTTTGAAAAGCCGTGCTGGAACACGCTTTGTCCGGCTGTCCGCCTATTTGACGACGAGCACCGGCACCTTGGCATGCTGGGTCACGTAATGGCTGACGCTGCCCGTGAACAGCTCCTTGAAGCCGCCTTTCCCGTGGCTTCCCACGACGATAAGATCGGAGCCGCGTTCCTCCGCCATCGATGTGATCGTCTTGCCGGGATCGCCCTCGGCAATAAGCACCTCGATCGGAGTATCCGTTACCGAGGAGATGATGGTGCGGGCTTCCGCAGCTACCGTCTCGGCTTCGAGCTTCATGGATTCCGTTGCCGCGGGCGGCGAGCCTGCGACCGTCTCGCCAACGACGATCGGCGTCAAATTATAGACATGGACGACTTCAATCAGCGCTTTGAAGGTAGAAGAAAGCTCCATCGCCGATCTCAGGGCACGGACGGACTGTTCCGAGCCGTCGTATCCAACAATGATTTTGGAATAGGGCATGTTCGATGCGCCTCCGTTCTGTTATGCTCGCTCCGGTCCGGACCCATTCCGGCATCCTTATGCAGCGCGAGTCTTACTTGTCGTTACATTACCCGCCGCTGGCATAGCGGAAACGGCGGACATAAATTCGTCACATGTGCAGCGGCAGAAACCCGTCGACAAATGCTTGACATTATTCGCGAAAATGCGTATTCTATAAAAGTCGCCGCTGACGAAAACTTGGTTTAAAACAAGGACAAGCAGACGTCGCGACAACCAAGGATTTGCTGATGTAGCTCAGCTGGTAGAGCAACGCATTCGTAATGCGTAGGTCGGGGGTTCGAATCCCTTCATCAGCACCATTTCAACTTTTCAGGATTCATTCCCTTCGCAAAAACGTTGTTTTCGACATCTGTCGGGAGCGGCGTTTTTTTTATTTTTTCCGACAAAAGCTCCCGGTCGTCATGCGCCGGGAGCGGTAGCTTTTTCGAGCCATTCCAGATAGGCGAGGGCATCGTCGCGGGAATCGCCGCACATATCGGCTGCTGCATGAAGCTCTCCGCATACGGCAGGCCTGTCGGGCTTGCCGAACAGGGCGCAGCGCAGATCCGGCAGCAGCTGCACGCAGGGAACTCCGGCGGGCTTGCCGTCAGGCATGCCCGGAATCGGAGACGAGATCGAAGGGGCGATGCAGCAGGCGGCGCAGCCGCTTCGGCAGATCATAACGAGTCACCTCTTTGCATAGAATAGATTCAATCGCCCGGCAGACCGGACGCGAAGTTTGTGAAAACGCTTCACGGGGTAAGACAAGTCAACCAAGCTCCGTCTAAATGGCGGCCGCAAGGGCCATAATGTATCCATTACGGAAAACAGGGAGAGATGTCTCATGATTCGACGGGAAGGCCATTTGCTGACCGGATTGTTGAACGGACTGGCTCTGTCGCTGCCGTTTTGGGCGGCCTGCGCGGCATGGCTGGCGACCCGCTGAACGCAGTTCAAGGCGGCGGGCGGCAAGGACGGCGGAAGAATAGAAGACAGAGGCTGCGCGCAAGCGCAGCCTCTTTGCTTTGGGAATCAAAAGAGCAGTCTCCGCCGGCGGCTCTCCCGCTTATCGCCCGCTGCGGCGAATACGTCGAGCAGGAGGCTCCCTGCTTCGGCATCGCGGGAATCCCAGGCCTGAGCGAAGCGGACCACGTGGGAAACTCCTAGAATATCATATTCCGCGGCAAGATGCTGCCTTGCCGAGCCGACAATCAGCGTATGGAGGCGTACGCTCCTGCGGGCGGAGAGCCGTGCGAGACGCTCCCGCAGCGGGGGAGTTATCTCGCCGACGCCGTCGGTCAGCATGACAAAATCGGCGGCGGCAAATCCGCGGACATGCTCCACGATGTCGATGCCTCTCGCGAGGGGAGCGTCGAAGTTCGTACCGCCGCCATAAGCGAGGGAGGCCATGCCGTAGAAACGGTCCCAGTCGGGCCGCTGATGATAGAGGCGATGCTCGATGACCTCGCCCTTCGCGCCGAACAGCAGCAGCGTGAAGTCCCTGCGTTCCGCCAGCGCGAATGCGGCGAACGCGGCCGTGAACACCTGGACGAGACGAAGCTTGGACCCGCGCATGGAATGGGAAGTATCCATCATGCAGATGACCGGGCCGCGCTGGGATTCCTCGGCCTCTCCTTCCGGAGAATAGGCGAGCAGCTTGCGGTCCAGCAGCTTCATCAGGAAATAGGGCTCGAAGTCGGGATCGGCAAGCAGGCTTGCTTCTCCCGGAAGCATGCGGGCGATGTCGCCGGCGAGCTCCAGTCCTCCATAAGCTTCATGGACGCGCAGCGAGGAGGCTTTCTTGCGCATAGCTTTCAGGGAGTGCACGCTGCGGCCGACATCCTCCAGAAAAGCGAGCAGATCCTTGCGGCCCCGCAGCTGCTCGATCCAGCGGCTGTATTCCTCGAACGTCTGGCGCCGCAGGCGGCCGAGCTCGCTTCCCCAGCGCCGGTTGGCCAGCCGCTGGCTCGCCTGCATGAGTCCGAAGATGTCGCCGCTGTCCCGGCTCTCCCGCTCCAGCGAGCCCCCGCAGCGACTGGCCGAGCCAATCGCCGAGCTCATCCTCGATGCGCTGCATGGCCGCCGCCTCGCGGGCGCTGACACGGGACAGACGGCGTTCCAGCTGCTGCAGCTCGGCTTCGGCCTTGGACAGCTTGGCCCTCAGCTTGTCGCGGCGCAGGAAGTCGGTTCGCATCGCCTCGCGCAGCTCATCGACCCGCTGACGCAAGGCGCGGCGCTCCTCGAGGTCCAGCGGGCGGCTGTCCTGCTCGCGCTGCTTGTCCTCTACCGTGCGCCGGCCCTGCTGGAGCCGGTAGCCGACGAGCTGCAGCTGCTCCAGCTGGCGCTCGCTGAGCCGCTCTTGCAGCTCCCCGGCAGCCTCGCTGCCTCCGGGGCCCTTGTCCTGCTCGCCGGCCGACAGGATCGGCCTTTTCTCCCGTTCCCGCCGCTTCGCCTCCTCCTCGTAGGATTCCGCCAGCCAGGACAGCGCCTTGAGCGCCGTCTTGAACGAGGCATTCACTTCGCCGATCGTCTGCGGATGGATGAGGCGGTAGAAATGCTGCCGCCGCAGGGAGGCGAGCATCCAGCGATGGAACGGATCGCCTCCGACGGGATGCTCGAATACGGGCTCCGCCAGATAGAAGCTCATGAAGAAATCGGCGAACAGCTCCAGATCGAACCATGGGGCTTGCCGTTCGGCCTCCTTCATCCATTCGCGGGCGGTCCGCGAGGAGCGGACGAACGCGTCGAACTGATAGCGGTCTACCCGGGCGCTGCGAATCAGCATCGGCCTGCCTCCTTCCGGTTGCCGTCAAAGGGTATAGTCATAGGAAACGCCGGGAATATCCTTGTCGAACAAAGTGCGGTACAACCCCTGGAGCTGCTGGAGAACCTTCTCGCCTCCGATGCGCAGATGCGTGAAGCGGACAGCGTATTCATCGGCATGCAGGATGAACACCGATTGCGACTCGATCCATGCGGGCAGCTGCTTCTCCTTCTCCTGCCAGGCGACTAGACGTCCTTGCAAGGAACGGGCGGTTTCCTCAAGCTCGCTCCTCGCCTCGTCCGTCATCGAAGCGAGCCGTTCCGCCTGCGTGCGGCCGAGGGAAGAGCCGACCTCTTTGCGGAACTGGAAGCCGCTCAGCTCTTCCTCGCGGGACAGCCATTTCTGGAGCGTATCGCGGTAGGAGGCCAGAGGCAGCTCCTTGTCCATTTCCTTGGCCAGCAGCTCCTGCCAGACGCCGGCAAAAATGCCGCGCAGCTCCTCGAGGTCCTCGGGGAAGTCCCAGAGCAGATGCGGAGTCAGCACCGTATCCCAGACGCTGACGGCATCGCGGCCATGGATAGCGGCGCTTACCTGCCAAGTGCGGCCGATCCGGCGCCAGCGGCGGTCCGACAGGATGTATTCCTTTTCTTCCATCAGCGTCTTGAGCCGGAACAGCATGACGAGCACCGGCTCAGGCAGGGCGACCCCGGAGGCGGAGTCCTGGATGCGCCGGACATCGCCGGCATCGAGCAGGGCGGGCGGGGGCGTATCCGGCCCCTGGAACATCCGCTCGAAGCTGGCGATCTGCTGGAGATAGCGGGTTTCGTAGCGGAAGAGGAAGCGGTCGTAGAGGGCGGCGAGCCCTTCCTGCTCCTCCGGCAGCTCGTTGGACGCAGCTATGAGCGAGAGCAGAGGCACTTCCTTGGCTTCCGCCCCATTGTAGAAGATCCGCTCGTTCAGAATCGAGAGCAGCGAGTTCAGGATGGCGCTGCTCGCCTTGAAGATCTCATCGAGGAAGGCGAAGCGGGCCTCGGGCAAATAACCCTGCGTCTGGCGGACGTAGCGGTCCTGCTTGAGCTGCTGCAGGGAGACGGGGCCGAACAGCTCGTCGGGCGTCGTGAACCGGGTCAGCAAATAATCGAAGCTGCGGCTGCTGCCGAACAGGGCGGCAGCGCTCCGGGCGAGCTGGGACTTGGCCGAGCCTGGAGGCCCGACCAGCATCAGATGTTCGCCGCTCATCAGCGCCAGCAGGAGAACGCGGATCAGCTCCTCCCGTTCCTGGAAGCGGTTCTCCAGATGGGCGGCGGCTTCGCGAAGCTTATTGGGTAGGTTATGGCTCATGGCGAATGCAGCCCTCTTGCCGGAGCAGCGCCGGCGGGTCTGCTCGATCCCCCTTGTTCTTGTTCGGATGCCGCGGTAGCGGTCTTCTTATTGTACCAGAGCGGCCCGGCCGAATACGAATCGATGCGGCGATCAAAGCGTTCCTGAAGCGTATCGGGAAGGATCTTATTTGTGCTAAGCTGGAACCGAAGCTGCGAAAGAAAGGGGACGGACTCATGCGGATTGGACTCGTATCGGATACGCATCTTGGCGCTTCGGCATCCAAGCTTCCGGATGCGCTTGTGGAAGGGCTGCGCGGAGTGGACTATATCCTGCATGCCGGAGATTGGACGCATCCCCGCGTCGCCGGCCTGCTGGAGGACATCGCGCCGGTAGACGGAGTCGCGGGCAACAATGACGGCCCCGAGCTCGTGCGCCGCTACGGCAGGCGCAAGCTGATCGAGCTCGCAGGCTGCCGGATCGGCATCGTGCACGGCGACCTGGGCCAAGGCCGATGGACGGAGCAGAAGGCGCGGTCGAATTTTCCTGACGAGGGGGTCGGCCTGATTCTGTTCGGCCACTCCCATGCCCCTTACAGCAAGCGGGAGGGAGACCTGCTCCTGTTCAACCCCGGATCTCCGGTCCAGAAGAGGCGCCAGCCCCGCTATTCTTACGGAATTCTTGAACTATCGGGCGGGCGGATGCACGCCGAGCATCGTTATTACGACGACCGAAGCTGACCGAAGCTGACCGGAGCGGACCGGAGCCGAGTGGAATTCACCGGAGCAGTCCGGAGCGGAAGGCACTAGCCCGAGGGCGGCTGCATATCCTGTGGTAGCAACCTATGGACCAGGGAGGGCCTTCCACGATGATTATTCCCAATTTTCCAAGCGATCTGCTTGAAGAACACCGCCGGTGGCATCATGCCAACCATGTCATGGACAACGACAATCCTCCGATTGGATGGGGAGACAAGTTCCTGAGCTTCCACCGGCAATATATCCGCAAGGTGCTCGACTGGTACCGCGGCCAAGGGCTCGACATGTCGCTGGTGGCTCCGTGGAGCGAAGTTCCGCAAGGCATCCGCATGTCCTCCTGTTACGACGGGAACGGCGAGATGCGCGTCCGTTACCAGCCGCAATCCTTTGCGACGTCGGACGATCTGGGCCGCTTTATCGAGCATATCCACGCCTGCATCCACGATGCCGGCTCCGAGGTGCTGGGCGAGCCTATCCTGCGGGATCTGGATATTGCCCCTCGCTCGACCTACTTCTACCAGATCCACGGACTGATCGACAACTGGTACTCCAACTGGCAGCGGAGCCAGGGTGCGGGCGGATTACCGGGAGGCCTATCGCCGCAGCCCGGCTTCATGCCAGGAATGCAAGGTATGGGAACAATGCCTGGAATGCCCGGAATGCAAGGTATGGGGACAATGCCTGGAATGCCTGGAATGCCTGGAATGCCTGGAATGCCTGGAATGCCTGGAATGCCTGGAATGCCTGGAATGCCCGGCTTGAGCGGCTTCGGAGGCGGAGTGCCCGGGCCGGGAGCCCCGGGACCGATTCCCGGCCTGCTGAGCAGCGTCGTTCCGGCGGGAAATGTCCGCAAGAAAGCTTCCAGACGCGGAGGCGCCCGCAAAGCGGGTGCAGGATCCGCCCGGAAGGCGGCTGCAGGATCCGCCCGCAAAGCGGCTGCGGGATCCGCCCGGAAGGCGGCTGCACCTGCCGCCCGCAAAGCCGCCAAAGCCCTGAAAACCGCCAGGGCTGCAAAAAGCCGCCAGGTCTAACAAAACCGCCAAAGCCCTGAACGGCGTCGCATTGCCCAAAAAGCCTTGCCGGCTCCCGATGGAGAAGGCAAGGCTTTTTGGTTCAAGGAAGCTCGCTGAGACGCCTGAACAGCGAGGCGTAGTAACCGGCCGGACGAGGAACGAAGTCCTCCGAGCGGATTTTCCGGGTGACCGGCACAAGCCCGGTTTCGGATAGGGCCGTATCCGCCCCCGCGCCTGCGAGCTCCGGCCATTCGGCTCCCTGAACGGATAGCGCCTCCAGCCTGCCTTCGAACAAGCCGATCAGTCCCTCGGCCGGCGCCTCGTAAATGCCGGCCACCTCCTCATGCTGGAGCCGGTGCTCCAGAAGGGGGAGGGAGCAGCGGAGGGCGAACTCCTCCGAGCGCTCGTGGTCCACGAAAGGGACGCCTCCCGCTATTCCCTCCGACCTTTCAATCGAATAGCCTAGCGGCAGCAGGTCCTCAAAGGCGGCGGAGATTCCAAGCTCCTCCTCAAGCTCGCGGACGGCATCGCGGATATCTTCCCCTGCGGACAGATGGCCGGCGGCCGTAATATCGTACAAGCCGGGATAGGTATCCTTGCTTTCCCGCCGCTTCTGAAAGCGGATGAGGGCGCCTTCGCCGGAGCCGCGGACGAGCCAGCAATGGAAGGAGCGGTGGCGCAGGCCGAGCCGGTGCGTTTCGGCGCGGGTGGCTGTTCCGATGCGGGTCCAGCTGTCATCGAAAATATCGAACAGTTCTTTTTTCATGGGCGGATTCCTTTCATCTGCTGCTGCGGTGAACGGATGGAACGGCATCGTCAAAAAGACGATTCTTCATTCCAAAAGGATTTTTCGCGGGTACGTCGAATTTCAAGGCGAAATCCATTTTTTTGCAGCCCATTTCTTATACAGAACGGGATGATTTCGACGATGCAGCTTGACCATGCCTTCTACATGTCCTTAGCTTATACGATCATCGTCTTCTCCGCCTATACGATGTTCAGCATGGTTGGTAATTTGAACAGCCGCCGCCCGTTCCGCCATTACTGGTTTCTCGGCTCTTCAGCCGTATTCGCCCTCGGCGTATGGTCCATGCATTTCGTCGCCATGCTGGCTTCCAATTACCTGGTATCGATTACGGCGGAATCCTTCCTGGCGTTGTTCCTGCTGGGAGGAGCGGCTTATTCCGCCTTTCTGCTGCTTGGAGAAGGGGGGACAAGCAAGCTCCGGCTGGGGGCTTCTTCCCTGATTATCGCCTCTTCTGTCGCTTTCATGCACTACATGTGCGTCTTGATGCACCATGTCCGGCTTTTCGACTTGAATCCATCGCTGCTGGCCGCCGGTTTGGCTGTCTTGCTGGCCGGTACCTACTCTTCCTTGCAAGTCTATATGAAACATGGGGGAAAACGCCGTTTTCCGGCCAGCTTCGTCTTCGGAACCGGGGCGATCGCCTTCCATCTGCTCGCCCTCGAGTCCCTCTCCTACGGCCGGGGCTCGTCGGAGCAGCCGACCGCCAGGATCGACCAGTACCTGATGTTCATGGGGCTGCTGCTTGCCCTTGCAACTGTCATCATCTTCAGCTTCAGCATCGTCGCCTGGGTTGCAGACCGCCGCTACGGATTGATCAATGAACGCTACAAGCTGCTGGTGGAGAATTCCATCGATATGATTGCCGTCATCAGCGAAGGCAAGTGGGAATTCGTGAACCGTTCCGGACTGAGGATGTTCGAGGCGGCGGATGAATCCGACATGGTCGGCAAGTCGGTCTACCGGTTCCTGTGTCCGGACTGCCACGAGCGTCTGCGCAGCCATCTGGCCCGCCATCCGCGCGGAGGCAAGCCTTCAAGCAGGCCGTCTCCCCAGGCTCCCGCGGTCGCGATCGAGCTGGACTGGTTCACATTGGGAGGCCGGCCGATCAGCACGGAGCTGATCCATTCGGAATCGACCTTCTCCGGCCAGCCGGTGGCGATCGTCATCATCCGCGACATATCCGAACGGAAGAAAAACGAAGAGCTGCTGATCAACTCCGAGAAGCTCTATGTGGCCGGTCAGCTCGCAGCCGGAATCGCGCATGAGATCCGCAATCCGCTCACCTCGCTGAAAGGCTTTCTGCAGCTGATCGCCAGCGGCCGCACTTCCGGCAGCCCCTACTTCGACATCATGAAATCCGAGCTCAACCGGATCGAGAATATCGTCAGCGAGCTGCTGATGCTGTCCAAACCGCAAGTATATGAGATGGATTATACGGACGTGCGCGAAACCATGCTCGACACCGTGCTGCTTCTGGAGTCTCAAGCTTCCCTGTACGGCATCGAGATCGAGGCCGTATACGGATCCGAGCCGCTCTGGATTTACGGCGTCGAGCCCCAGGTGAAGCAAGTGTTCATCAACGTGCTCAAAAATGCGATCGAGGTCATGGTCGAGGGAGGCAAGATCATCATCTCCACCGAGCTCAGGGAGGAAGAGGTGCTCGTCACCGTCAAGGACGAGGGACCCGGCATCGACGAGGAGCAGCTGTCCAAGATGGGGCAGCCCTTTTATACGACCAAGGATAAGGGGACGGGGCTTGGCCTGATGGTTTCCTACAAGATCGTGGACAACCACAAGGGAAGGATCCGGGTGGCGAGCGAGCTGGGAGAAGGGACCTCGTTCCAGATCTATCTGCCCTACTGCGCGGACGCGAGAAGAAGCTCGCTGGGCAGCCTGGGCTCGTGACGGCGGGGCGGAGGAGCGAGGAGCAGGACCTGCCGATAGGAGCGCAGATCGGGATTCATGCCCGGTCCGCGCTTCTTTTTTGATCCAAGCGATGTTGCTCTGGTTTCAAACCGGGAGGCAAGCCGATGCCGGGTATAAATTGAAATGAAAAAAATGTACAATATAGCAGTTGCCCGAATTCGAGCGGGCATGGGATACGTTACAGGCAATGGAGCAACAGGGTATAAGAGGAGAAGAAGAATACCCATTCGCCTGCCTGAGAAGGAGGATTTCAACCCTTATGACCATCGGGGCCCGAGTGCTAAAAACCGGCATTGCCGTTGCGCTGGCCATCTACCTGAGCGAGCTCTTCCAGTTCAGCTCTCCGATTCTGGCTGCCGTTTCAGCCATATTCACCCTGCAGCCGTCCATTTTCCGCTCGTGGCAGCAGGTGAGCGACCAATTCCAGACCAATCTGCTCGGCGCGATGATCGCGCTGGGAGCCGTGCAGCTTATCGGCAACAATCCGATCGCGGTCGGCATTGTCATCATAGCCGTCATACTCGTCAGCATCCGCTTGAAAATGGAATCGACGGTGGGGCTGACGCTCGTAACCGTCGTGGCCGTCATGGAAGCCAATGCGACCGGCTGGACGTTCGCCGTGGAGCGCTTCCTCCAGGTATTGACCGGCATGGGAGCGGCCTTCGCCGTCAACGTGCTCGTCTTCCCGCCGAGGCCGCGCAAGCAGTTCCACAGCGACGTGCACCGATCCTACCAGCAGCTGTCGCTGCTCCTGCGCACCTCCATCTCCGACGAAATGAAAGAGCAGGTGTACAACGACGAGAAGGCCAAGCTGCACGGGACGATCGGCAAGCTGGACGAACGCTACAAGGTGCTCGTGGACGAGCGTTCCCTGCGGGCTTCGAGCCGCGCCGAGCGGGCGCGCCAGCTGCTGCTGGCCAAGCAGCTCATCAAGGCGGTCACCAAGGGAGCCGACCTGCTGGACGTCGTGGAGGAGCATTACTTCGCCTCTCCCGGAGCGGAGGATTGGGCGGTCAAGCTGGACGCCCAGATCGAGGAGCTGACCAAGTACCACGAGCATCTGCTGCTCAAGCTGGACGGCAAAATCAAGCCGCATGCCTGCGTGCCATCGGAAGCGATTACCGGAACCCGGCTGGCCCGGCAGCTGACGGATTACCTGCGGGACGATCCGGATCAGCACCGGCGGCTCGTGTTCGTCGCCGCCGCACTGTTCGAATACGGCTATCATCTTCGGCGGCTGGAGAAGATCATTGATCAGGTGCACAGCAGGGACAGGGAAGCGGAGGACAGCCGTCCGGCGCTTGCAGCCTCCGAAGAAGCAGAGCCGAGCCGGATCAAGAACTGATCCATTCGGCTTCGGCTGAATTCCGCTTGGCCGGCACCATAAAAAAGGCGTACTCTCTATGAAGAGGGTACGCCTTTTGCTTGTCGCTTATTCGTCTCCGCGATGCTCTTTGTGCTTGTGGCGGCGCGGATGCTGCAAGTGGTTCTCGGGGTCGTTCGCGCTGTCATGCGGGATTTCACGCGGGTCGGTATGGCCGGCATGATGGTTGCTGAATTCAAGCTCGGCCAGCTTCCACTCCGTCGTTCCCCACATCGGATCCGCGGGGAAGGCATCGCCGCGCTGCAGCTTTTCCTGACGGCCCCACTGGTTCGTATAAACGCCGTCGACCTCGACATGCTCACCCGAGATCGGCTCCATTTCATTATGGCTAGGCTTCTCGCTCATGCGATCCCTCCTGAGTGTATAGGGTCTGGTTAGACGCCGTGCTTGCGGACAGCGGCGGCATCCGCTTCGGACTGCTTGGCGCTGGCCGCGGCTTTGCCTTTGCCGGAGCGGTCTGCTTCCGACTGGGCTTTGCGCGCGAAGGTCTGCTTGAATGAAGGCTGTTCGCCGGACATGGCCATCCTCCTTTCGCGGGAGATGCCTATACAGTTTGTGTAGGGGAAGCGGCCGCTAATCGGAGCCGAAGCGGCCAATATCGACCATAGCCGTCAAAGAGATGCCTGATGGGGAAGGGAGTGCCGGCTTTCCTTGCCTGGCCGCCGCGCAGCTGCGCAAGCGGAACTAACGCCCAAAAGGCCCCGTCTTCCGGACGAGGCCAAACGGAGGGCGCCATATCCCCTATTTCAACCGCGGCAGAAAGGAGAGAATCTGGGGACGACAGCGAACAGAAAATGATTTCCGTCTGCTGCGACTCCTTTTTCCGAGGCCTTCCGCTGGACAAGGCTTGTCTTATTTAGCCAGGTAACGGGTTTCGAGTCTTTTTCCGCCCAGCCACATAATGACCATGACGCATACGGCAAGCACGATGCGCCATGGCGCCAGATCGCCGATATTGAAGCTCAGCAGGGAGATGATGAAGATCATGACCGCCTTGCCGAGAACGACCGCGACGAAGAAGGTGCGGAACGGGACGCTGCTGAGGCCCGATGCGATGTTGACGAGCACCGAAGGGGAGAACGGGAAGCAGGCGAGCAGGAAGATCGGCGTGAAGCCCCGGCGCTCCAGCCAGTCGAAGAATACGCCCACGCGCGGAAAGCGGCGCTCCAGCCACATCCCGAGGCCTCCGCCCATGGAGCGGGCGATCCAGAATACGCAGATGGAGCCTGCAGAGACGCCGATCCAGGAATACAGGAAGCCCCAGCCCAATCCGTAAATATTGGCATTTGCCGCAATGAACAGAAAAAGCGGCAAAAAAGGCATGAATGCCTCGGCGAGCGGCAGCAGAATTCCCGGCAAAGGGCCGTAGGAGGAAAATTGCTGCAGCGTATGCTCCAGCTGCTGGGGGTTCATGGTTTTGATTTCGCGTATCCAGTCCTGGACGATGCTCATGCTTCACACAACCTGTTCTATTTGGGATCGAGCTTGCCGGCTTCGGCCAGCGGAAGAAAACAGTAGCAGACGCCGATCAGTCCGAACAGCAGGGCGCTGATCCAGACGACGAAGGGCTCTCCTCTCCAGGAGGCGATCAGCCCTCCGAGCACCGGGCCGATCATGCCGCCGATGCCCTCCACAGTGCTGAGCAGACCCCAGCCGAGTCCTTGCTGGCCCGGTGGAATATAGGCTGCGAGCAAGGCGTTCCATGCCGGCAGGACGGCTGCGTAGGACAAGCCCAGCAGAGCGGCGATGACGATGCACAGCCAGAGGCCCGAAGCGTAGGCGAGAGCGTAGAGCGCAGCCGCAACGGCGAAAAAGCCGATGACGAGAAACCAGCGGCGGAACGATCGCAGCCGGTCCGACAGCTTGCCGAACGGGACGAGCCCGGCGAGCGTGAATACGCCTCCGGCTGTCAGCAGGAGGGAGTATTGGGCGCCGGTGAGGCCCAGCCGGCCGGTGGCCAGCGTCGGAAGCACGGTCACGAGCATGCCTGCGCCGGCCGTCTGCAGCACCATGCCCGGAAGCAGCAGCCTGATCTGGGACAAGCGCTGCTTCATGGCGGGCAGCTGCTCCCGCAGCGGCACCCGCTCGACGGCCGAGCGCTGCTGTCCGCTGATGAAGAGCGACAGAACAGATGCCAGCAGGACGCTGGACAGGATCATCAGATAAGCCGCGCGGCTGCTGTGGTCCATGACTATATTACATACAATCGGCCCTGCGCCAAGTCCCCCGAGCCAAATCATGTATAAAAACCCCATCTGGGCCGCTCTTCGTTCCTCTGTCACCTGGGTCAGGCAGACGATCCAGATCGGCGAGATTCCGATTCCGTAAATGGCGGCCGCGAGAATGAACAGCCAGGGAACGTCCGCAAAGGGGAGAAGAACGACGCCGGCGATCGATGCGATCATGCCCGCCATGACGACAAAACGGATGGAGAAGCGGTCAAGCAAATAGCCGATGGCCATCTTGAGCACGGTATCGGTGAGATAATGCGCCGTAATGGCGGCACCTACCGCATCCAGCGTAAGTCCGAGCTCACGCTTGCCGTACAAGGGCAGGAAGCTGATGAGGACAGCGCCGCGCGCGAATTCCACGAGCAGAAGAATGACGGCATAGAGGGGGATCTCGGTTCCTCCGATGCCAAGGGAGCGGTTCAGGAATCGATTCATGTACGGGTTCCTCCTTGCTCGGCTGGTAAGGCCTGTTGCCATTAAGTATACCCGCCCAGACGCCATAGCAAATCCTCGGCGACGGCATCGGCGCCGCCGGGGAGGCCCAGAGAGGAGCTTGCGAACCTTCTCTCGGTAAGACGTTCAGGACTGGCAAAGAGTTTCATGATTTCTTCCGCGAGCCGGGCCGGGGACCGGACGATTTCCACGGCTCCCTTGGAAGCGAGATAGGAGGCGTTGCCGAGCTCTTGTCCCGGCACCGGGCGGTAGACGAACAGAGGAACCCCGGCGGCCAGCCCTTCGGCCAGCGTGAGGCCGCCGGGCTTGGTCACGAGGCAGGAGGCCAGCGGCATAAGCTCGGGCATCGTCTCGACATAGCCGAACAGATGCAGCCGCGACCGTTCCGGATGCCGCTCGAACCTTCGGGCGGCCGATGCCCGAAGCGCTTCATTCCGTCCGCAGATGACGGCGATCTGAAGATTGTCCATCCTCAGCAGGCGGCTGCAGGCGTCGAGGATTCCGCTCATGACGCCGCTGCCTCCGCCCATGATCAGCACGAGCGGCAGACGGGGGTCGAGGCCGTAGCGGGCGAACGGCTCCGCCGCCCGCTCGGGGCTCTCCGGCATGCGGAAGCCCTTTTTGACCGGAATGCCGCTGACGCAGATGCGCGAGCCGGCGATGCCCAGAGCATGAAGCTCCCGGCCGAAGTCCTCGGTAGGCACATAGTAGCGGTCGATGCCGGGATGCACCCAGCGGCAATGAAGATCGTAATCGGTGACGACGGCGGCGGCGAGCATGCCGGGAAGAAGCGTCTGCTTGAAGGCGAGGCCGGCGAACAGGGGGAAGGTATGGAGCACCGCGTCGGGGCGCTCGCGCAGCAGCACCTGGCGCAGCTTGTTTCGTCCGAAAGAATGCAGCCATGCCGCGAGCCTGGAATCCGGCTTCATCGGCCGGGTACGGTCGTAGAGCCAGCCGTACAAGCCGGGCATGACCGTATAGCTGGAGCGGTAGGCGAGACGGGTCATTTCATTGAGCAGCGGGTGGGCTTCGGCCATCAGATCGATCAGCACCGTCCGGTCGTTGCCTTTGCGGGCGAGCGATTCCTTCACGGCCAGAGCGGCTTGAAGATGGCCTTCTCCATAAGAAGCGTACAGGATCATCAGCTTGGGCTGCCGGTGCGGAAGCTCTGCGTGCTGCATGGTCACGGTGGCACCTCCTGGGGCGTGGATAAGTCTGTCTTCCAGTATACGGGTCTCTTGTTAACGTAAGATCATGCGGAGATGGAGATTTTGAAATTTGCCGGTAAAGTTGTTTTCGGCGTCGGACGGCGGCGGCCTCCGGCCTACTCGCAACGGAGATTATACGCAGCAGTGATTTATGGTATAAAGGAATAGTCTGCCAGCCATCTTGCCATTGATCCTCATTTCTCTAGAAAAAGGAGTTGGAAAGCGATGGAATACACTACGCTCGGACGAACGGGGCTCAAGGTGAGCCGCCTGTGCCTGGGAACGATGAATTTCGGAGTCGGCACGGAGGAGAAGGATGCCTTTGCCATCATGGACGCGGCGCTGGATGCCGGAATCAACTTTTTCGATACCGCCAATATTTACGGCTGGGGAGAGAATTCCGGCCGGACGGAAGAAATCCTCGGACGCTGGTTCGCCCAGGGAGGCGGCCGCAGGGAACGGACCGTGCTCGCGACAAAAGCTTATGGCGACATGCATGACAGCCATGACGGCCCCAACAGCCAAGCCGGACTGTCTGCCTATAAGATCCGCCGCCATCTGGAGGGCTCGCTGACCCGCCTGCAGACGGATCATATCGAGCTGTACCAGATGCATCATATCGACCGCAGCGTCCGTTGGGACGAGCTTTGGGGCTCCTTCGAGACGGCTGTCGCCCAAGGCAAGATCGGCTACGTCGGCTCCAGCAATTTTGCCGGCTGGGATCTCGCGGTCGCGCAGGGAGAAGCCAAAGCCCGCGGCTTCCTCGGGCTCGTCTCGGAGCAGCACAAGTACAACCTGCTGACCCGCCTGCCGGAGCTCGAGGTGCTGCCTGCCGCCAAGGCGCTCGGCATCGGCGTCATTCCATGGAGCMCGACCTACGGTGCGGCGCTCGTCGCTGTCGTTCTCGATCTCGACCGACATGTCGTAGATGACTCCGTAGTTGCCGGGGTTCAGGACGGCGGCGCCGCTCGTGGCGTCCACGCCTTGCTCGTACTCTCCCGGCATGAAGTCGGCCCATTGGCCGGTAGGCGACGAATCGACCCGAAGCAGGGAGTTGCCGGCAGAGGTTTTGTAGACCAGCGTGCCGGTACGGTCGTAATGCGGGAAGGTGCCGCGGATATGCCGGTCGGGCGGCAGCACAGGCTCGGCGAGCGGATCGGCCGGCCGCATCGCATAGCCCAGCGTAGTGACGGTCACCGGCGCGGCGCCGCCGGAAGCGGATTCCGCGCGCAGCTGCAGGAAGCCGCTGAGCGTATGCGTCGCGGGCACCTCGGCGGTCCGCCAGTAGGTTTCCCCCCGGCTTCAGCACGGCCGCCGGCCGCTTCGAGCCGCGATCCTTGAGAAAGGCGGCGAGGGCGATCTGGCCGGCTACGTCCGGGTAGTAGTCCACTCCCGCTCCCGAGCCTTCCTCGTAAAGCTTGACCGTGTAGCCCGACGTATTGGTCACCGCGGCGCCGATCTGCAGCGGCGCTCCCGTATTGTTGAGATGATGGTAGAAGACTCGGAAGGAGCCTGTCACCCGATCCCGGTAATAGGCGCCCGGGGCGGTCGGCATTTCCGGAGAATCGCTGAGGATGAGCTGGCCGCCCGTTGGAGCCAGTACCGGCTTCTCCATGGCCTGGGCCGGCTTGAGCGATTCTATCGGGACGGTAACGAACGGCTGGTCTTTCGCCATCGCCTGCAGGCCGGCTCCCGATTCGGGAACGGCGGGCGGCGAAGCGGATACTGTCCCCCCCAGCAGCAGACTGGCGGCAACGAGGCTGTACGCAAGCTTTTGACCATGTGATCTCATGAACAATTCCTCCTGTTCGATCATGGGTTTTCTAGCCTGGCTTCCTTCAGCGGCGGATCGGAAGGGATTTCCCCTTCGACCCTATTGTCCAATATCCCGTATCGTCCATGCTGCTCTTTCCTTCGATTCCCTTTTCCATCCGGTTTCATGCCTGTCGGAAAAATGTTCATAAAACTCGTTCCCGGCTTCTTTTCGCAGCCTGAACTTTTCGCCCGCCTGATGATTGCTCCTGTTTCATTTCCTATAGCTCTCGTCATTCACCTGCCCGGATGTCATCCTGCTCCATGAAGCCGTATAGCCGCAAGCCTCACGCTCCCTCGACCACCTCCTTCTCCACATCCTCCGGCCAGTGCATCTCCACGCCGCGGGACGCCAGCAGCTCCTGGTAGCCGGCCAGCTGCTCCGCATCTCCGTGCACCTCGCGCGGCCTCAGCCCGGTGCGAAGGCAATAGGCAGCGAGCGCTCCGGCCGCTTCGCCGATGTTCCATTCCGTGGGATGCAGGCGGTAGCAGCCGTTGGAGATCTGGGTCGTCCCGATGTTCTTGCAGGCGGGAAGCAGGTTGTTCATCCGCACCGGGATGAGGGCTCCGAGCGGAATCTCATACGGATAGTTGGGAATGTAAAAGCTCCGGTAGGTCACGGTCGTATGATGCAGATCGAGATGGTAGCTGCCGACTCCGACGCTGTCCTCGTACCGTCTTATGCCCTCGCTGCCGCGCATCTCCTTGCTGACGTCGGCTTCCGTGATCGTCTGCAGCGCCTTGATGCGGCGGGACTCCCGGATGTAGACGGACTTGGCGAGGCCGTCCTTCGTCCCCAGCACGTCCGGCCGCAGACGGACGCCGGGCCAGCCCTTGCCGCCGTCGAGCCGCGGCGCCTCGGTCTGCAGCCAGTAGACGACGGACAGCGTCAGCTGCCTTGCGGCATAGAGCCGATCATCCTTAACGGTCGAAGGAACATCCAGAATCGTGCCCAGATAATAATCGTTCTGAGCCCAATTGAGCAGGGACAGATCGCCATCATAGAGAGGAGAGGCTAGATGGCGGGGATCCAGAATCCGGCGGTAGTCCCACAAGGAGGTGACGCCCTTGTCGTTGGGCAGCAGGGTGAACTCCTTTTTCTTCGTCGTGTCGCCCGCATCGGTCGCGAACCAGCTCAGCAGAGGGTAAGGGGAAAAGGGCGGGACGAGATCCCTCCAGTACGAATACATCTCCGGAGGCTTCTCCGGCGTGAAATCCGCTCCCGGAATGTACTCCAGCGCCGCCACATGGGTGAACGCCTGCACATCCTCCGGATCGCCCGTCTCCGGCGCATGCGGCTCTCCGCTCTCGCTGCGGGATTCCGAGCCGACCGAATATTCCGTCCCCGTCATCGGGAGCAGATCTCCGCCTTCCGTCGCATCCAGCACATAAGGCGCGCGCAGCACCGTGCGGCGGTCCGACCTGCGGCAGGCGACCGTTACGGAAGACACCAGATCTCCCTCCGTCTCTGCGCTTACGGCGGCCGTTTCCTTGAGAATCCGCAGCTTGCCGCTGTTGACGTATGGAGCCAGCATCGCCTCCAATACGGACAGCGCGACGCGCGGCTCATGCGCCAGTCGGCTGACCCAGCCGTTGCCGGGGTTGAGCAGCTTGTTGGCCCGGGCTGCTTCCGTAAGCGGATAGTTGTCCCGGTAATAAGCGCGAATCCGCTCGCGAAGCTCGCGGAACGAAGACGTGCAGCCGCATCTCTCGATCCAGCGATGCTCGTCCGGAGGCACCGCCTGAGAGGTCAGCTGCCCGCCGATCCAGTCGCTCTCCTCCGTCATGATGACCCGGCATCCTTCCCGCGCCGCGGCCAGCGCCGCGGCCGTCCCTCCAAGACCTCCGCCGATGATCAGGACATCGGCCTCAAGCTCATGCATCTTCATGCCGTCTCCTCCTCCGTCGTTCTTCCCATCAGGTCCAGCGCCATCCTTGCGGCGCCGCAGCAGCCTGCCGCYTSCCGAGCMWSGSCGAAGGACAGGCATGACCATTCTGACGCTGCTTTTGTTCGCTGTCGCAGGCACGCTGTTCGTCATTCCGACTGCAGCCGAGATTCCGTTCGTGCAGGCATTCACCTCGC
>NZ_CBRA020000085.1:0-9165 GCF_000469945.2 Paenibacillus sp. P22
TCCTGGTCGCTCGGCCGTATCGGCGGCGAGGCGGCGCTGCAGGCGCTGAAGGATGCGCTCGGCACCGAGGAGGATCCGGAGGCGCGGGATGTCATCGGCCGGGCGGCAGCTGCAGCTGAAGCGTTGGAGGCATCGGAGGCATTGGAAGCGCCGGAAGCCGGACAGGAGCCGGCATCTCCGCATTCTTGAACGGCCCGCAGCGCCTGTTCCCGGATTGCGCGCGATACCCGATAATGCTATCATGGACAAGTCTATGAACACCCATGAAGGATAGGTGAGCCAATATGGAATGGTACAACTACGTCATCCCCATCGTTACCCTTATCGTCGGAGGGGTCGGCGGATTTTTCATCGGGGTCTTCTATCTCCGCAAGCAGCTGGAGAAGATGCAGTCCGATCCGGAGATGCTGCAGAAGATGGCCAAGCAGATGGGCTACAATCTGAACGGCAAGCAGATGCAGCGCGCCCAGCAGATGATGAAGAACCAAGGTGGCGCAGGCGCCCCACAAAACCAGAAATTCATTCCGAACCAGCGCGGCGGCAAGCGAAAGTAAGCCCCTGCTGAAGCCAGAAGGGAAGAAACCCGCCTATGGCAGGCTTGAAGGACTATAGCAATTCCCATGTCTCCCGCAACCGGGAGCAGATCGAATATCATCTCCGCGAAATTCTCAAGCTCGTCGGAGAGAACGTGGAACGCGAAGGGCTGCAGGATACGCCTGCCCGCGTGACGCGGATGTACGAGGAGATCTTCGCCGGCTACGAAGTCAATCCGGCGGAAGTGCTCGGCGTCACGTTCGACGAGAACCACGAGGAGCTCGTCATTGTGAAGGATATCGTGTATTACAGCCAGTGCGAGCATCATATGGCTCCGTTCTTCGGCAAGATCCATATCGGCTATCTGCCGAACGGCCACATCGTAGGCCTCAGCAAGCTGGCCCGGCTCGTCGAAGCCGTCACCCGCAAGCTGCAGGTGCAGGAGCGGATTACGGCCCAGATCGCCGACATCCTCATGGATGCGCTGGCGCCGCAGGGCGTCATGGTCGTCGTGGAGGGCGAGCATCTGTGCATGTGCTCCCGGGGCGTCAAGAAGCCGGGCAGCAAGACGATCACCTCCGGCGTGCGGGGAGAATTCCGTACCAGCAGCGCGCTGCGTTCCGAATTCCTCTCGCTGCTGAAGCAGTAGCAGCACGCAGAACCCGCTTGCCTGGGCAAGCGGGTTCTTTTGCGTTCATCAATCGGCATTGCAAGCCGACCATGGCTCGCGGATCAAGCGCGGCATGACAAGGGAAAACCCCCTACGAAATAATCATGGGATACCATGTCATGCACACATGTCATACACGAATGTCATACACGTATGTCATACACACACATGTAGTACACTCATGTCATAGAGACATGTCGCAACAATACACGCGCGACAGGCTCAGTAAGGCTCCCAGGCGATCGTCCTCGCTTTCTCGAAGCGCTGGTTCACATAGGGCCAGTTGACGACATTCCACCAGTCCTTGACGTAATCGGGACGTTTGTTCTGATGCTTCAAGTAATAGGCATGCTCCCAGACATCCAGCGGCAGCAGGGGAATGGCGTCCCATTGGGAAAGGTTCTGATGCTTCTCCGCCTGCAGGATTTCCAGCCTGCGGCTGCGGGGGCTCCAGACGAGGATCGCCCAGCCGCCGCCCTCAACCTTGCCGGCAGCCTCGCTGAACTGTTTTTTGAACGCGTCGAAGCCGCCGAAATCATGGTCGATGGCATCCCCGATCGCGCCGACAGGCCGGCCTCCGCCTTGAGGCGACATGACGGTCCAGAACAGCGTATGCAAATAATGGCCGGCGCCGTTGAAAGCCAGCTCGCGCTCCCAGTGCTTCACGAGGTCGAAATTCCCGTTTTGCCTGGAAGCCTGAAGCTCTTTTTCCGCCTTGTTGAGATCCGTGACGTAAGCTTGATGATGCTTGTCGTGATGGATTTCCATCGTTTTCGTGTCGATGTACGGCTCCAGGGCATCATAGGCATACGGAAGCGGCGGAAGCGTATGGCCTCCGATGGGAACCTGCTTCAGCTCCTCGGCCGGATAGCCGTAAGTGAACAGCCTGCCCGACCCGCCATCTCTAGAAGCCGAGGCTGACGGTTCCTTCTCCGAGCCGCCGCTGTCGGAGCGGGCGGCTTCGTCGGCGCGGCTGCGGGCTTGGCTGTAGGCCTCGGCCTTCCCGAGGCAGTAGCTGGCTTCCCGCAGCGCATGGTCGACGGCGGAGCGCCCGGCCTGATCTCGAGCCAATGCGGGGCTCGCTTGCAGCATTTGCGCCAGCTGCTCGATAAAGGTTCGGGTCTGGAGCGCGGATGCCTCCAGCAAGCCTGCGGTACGCTGGTCGATCATGGCCAGAGAAGGCTCGGCCTCCTCGCTTCTCGGCCCGTCTCCGCTTAGGCGAGCCTCCTCTCGAAGAAGCTCCTCGGCCTGCTGCCCGGTCAGCCGGAACAGAGGCTCCCACTGCTGCAGCAACCCCCTGTAAGCCGGCTCCAGGCCGGGAGAGACGAGCCGGATCAGCTCCGCGTTGCTTTGTTCCTGGATCTTCCATTCCTTGATATCCTCCAGCAGCTTGAGCTGCCTGGCGCTTCGGTCCGCTTCCGGCATATGTGGCCGCCCCCTCGAGCATGTAGTTTCCATCCTCTTCTAGATGTATTCGGGCTCGGGGACAGCTATGTTCGTGCTTTTAGAGCTCAAAAAAACCGGACCCACGAAGGGTCCGGCCATGAGCTTGGGAGGATGGTAAGGGGATGAGATCAGGCGGTCGCGCCATCGTTCTCGAGCGACTGGTTGACCTGGCTGAGAAACAAGGCGACACGCTGGATATATTCCTTGGGGTGCTCTCGGTACAGCATCTCGTGATAGCCGCCGTTCACGATCCATTCCCGCGACAGCGGATTACTCTGCCGGCTCGCGATCGTTTCGGCCGACTGATAGGAGGCTTTGGCATCCATCGTGCCGTGGATCATATAGATGGGAATATCATAATCGGTGCTCATGACCTTTCCGGCGGGAATCTTGTTGAAATCGACCCCTGTCCAGAGCGGCAGAAGCGCCTCGATCAGAGGCAGCGAAGGAAAGCGGGGCAGATCGATGATCTGCCGGACATTCTCGAACAGCGTGTCGGGACTCGGCACGAACGTGCTGTCGAGAATCATGGCGTCGATGTCTTTCGTTTGCAGCGCGGCTTGGAGCGCGGTTCCGGCTCCCATGCTGAAGCCCCAGACGACCACCTCGCCGGAGCCGTGGCTGCGGGCGTAATTCACGGCGCCGAGCAGCTGCTGCGACTCCTCCCAGCCTCCCGTCGCCGGGGCTCGGTATTGCTTGGAGGCATAGCCGTAATCGAACATAAGCACGTTATAATGAAGCCTGTTGAGCAGCTCGCCAAATCATACATAGGCACCCAGGTTTCTTCCCGGTTCGCTCCGTAGCCGTGGCTGAGGATGACGGTCCGATCGGAGGCTTCCTTGACGGAATGGCCGGATCCGGCGGGGATATACCAGCCGCTCACGGTCGTACGGCCGCTCTGGCTGGGAAAGGTGATGTCGCTGTAGCTCAGCTGCTTGGCTTCCATGGGATTGGAATAGACCGGAGCCACATAAGGATAAGCGACCATCCAGGCGATGTAGCCGTGGAAAGCGGCAGCCGCGAGCAGGAGCAGCGCAGCCAGGGCAGACACGGAAGCTATCAGCGCGTTGCGGCGCGTATCCCGGCGGGGAGCGACGGATGACCGGTTTCCCTCGAGGTTAAGCGGCGTCGACAGGGCGGTGCTGCTCATATCGTCTTCCCCTCCCTTGCAATGTAAGCGGTATAGATCCGATGTACTACTACTTTATGTGTCTTTGGTCCGGGCTGTCAATTGATGTCGGTGATTTGTTAAGCTCTTGTAATCTGCTTGTAAAACAAAGCCGGCAGCGGCTGAAAGCAGGGGAAGAAGAGGCGGTTTCTTTACGGAATTCGGGAATCCGGTTATACTAGAAGAATCTCGGTTTCATTGTGTGAAACCTTATAGCGCTAAAAAGCATGGACGAACGGAAAACGTTCCTCTATAATGATAATGATTCTCAGTTGATTCGGACCACCGCTTGCAGGACCGGCTAGCTCCGGCATATTCCGGGCAAGTTGACGTACCCGATATTCTGTCCGAGGGTTCGGGTTCAGAGCGAACCGATAAGCAGCATCCCGGCGCAGAGACGGGAATGAAGAGGCACCGCATCCGGTGCCGGAAGGAGATGAAGAGCGTGGAGCCAAGAGGAGCCCGTGCGGATGAAGGCAAGTCGAACGTGCGAGCGGTCGAGCGCGCGCTGGATATATTGCTGTGCTTTACGACCGAAAGCGATCTGCCGATGACGGAGATCGCGGAGCGCGTCGGCCTCCATAAGAGCACCGTCCACCGGATGCTGGCGACGCTGGAGGACAAGGGTTTCCTGGAGCGCGACCGCAGCTCGGAGAGGTACCGGCTCGGCATGAGGATCTGGGAGCTCGCCGCGCATATATCGCGCTCCGGCGATCCCGCCGCGATCTGCCTGCCGGAGATGGAGCGGCTTCGCGACACGATCGGCGAGACGGTAAGCCTGTATGTGCAGGACGGACGGGAGCGGATCCGCATCCAGGCCGTCCAGAGCAACCAGGCGATCCGCAGGGTCGCGCCGGTAGGCCTCAGGCTGCCGCTCTATGTGGGAGCTTCAAGCAAAGTGCTGATCGCCTTTGCAGAGCCGTCCTTGGCCGATCGGCTCATGTCCGATGAGGCGATGCCGCCGGGCCTCGATCCGGCTGCGTTCCGCGAGCAGCTGGAGGAAATCCGCCGCATGGGCTACGCTACGAGCCAGGAAGAGCGGGAGCCCGGCGCCGCGGCTGTGTCGGCTCCGGTGTTCGACCGGTCGGGCCGGCTGGCGGCCGCGTTGTCCGTCTCGGGACCTTCGGCCCGATTCACGCCGGAGATCATCGCCGAGCAATCCGCTCTCATCATCCAGTCGGCTCAGCGCATGGGAGCCATGCTGTCCGGCTGATCGGAATGAACAGGATGGCGCTTATCAACGGGGCCGCTGGTGCGGCAGCCGGGCGCTGGAAGGGGCTTTGCCTGTCCGGAGCCTGTCTCGGCGTCATATCATGCGTCCTGCCGCGAGGGCAAGTCGAGCATGACGGCGGAGACGCATTGATACGAACCGCTCCAATATCGGAGACCTCAAGGTCTCTTTTTTTTTGGCTTTCTAGGACATGGAAGAAGTTTACGGGTTAATAATAGTTGACATCTATCTTAGATGTAACTAATATACTATACCATAGTAACATGATAGGAATAAGGGAGTTGAGCTGCTTGGTTCCAAATAATAACCTGATCCATGCCATACAAACGAACTGGATCAGCTTGCTTGTCTCTATTGTCGTCATCGGCCTGCTCGTAGGGCTGGCGCGGCGCCGCGTATCCTTCGGCTACCGCGTGCTGATCGCGCTCGGAATCGGGCTGGTCGTCGGCATTACGCTGAACGCCCTTGAGCTGGATGCGACCAGCATCGGCACGATCGGGTCCATCTACGTCAACCTGATCAAGATGCTCGTCATTCCGCTTGTCGCCGTGCTAGTCATTTCAAGCATCACCTCGATCTCGAATCTTGGGCAGCTGCGCAAGATCGGGACGAAGACCATCCTGCTGTTCCTGGTCACGACCGGAATCGCAGCTCTCATCGGGCTTGTCGTCGCCCTGGTCGCGAACCCGGGAACGGGCATCGCCCAAAGCGTGCCGGAAGGCTACGAATCGCGTTCCATTCCGACTTTCTCGGAGGTCATCCTGAACCTGGTTCCGTCGAACCCGATCGGGGATATGGCGGACGGCAAAGTCGTGCCGGTTCTGATCTTCTCTATCTTTGTCGCCGTGGCGATCGTGCATCTCAGCTCCCGCAAGCCGGAAGCGGTCGAGCCGGTGCGCCAGGTCATCGAATCGCTGAAGCAGGTCATGAATCAGGTGACCAAGTACATCATCCGCTTGACGCCGTACGGCGTGTACGCGCTGATCGGCTCCATGGCCGCCAAGTACGGCGCCGAGACGCTCAAGCCGCTTATCACGCTCATCATCGCGACTTATATCGCGCTGCTGCTGCACTTCATCCTTACCTTCGGAGCGCTGGTGACCTTCGGCGCGAGGCTGAATCCGTTCAAGTTCCTCCGCAAAATCTATCCGACCATCGCGGTCGCCTTCACGACTCGCAGCAGCTACGCGACGCTGCCGGTCAACCTCGAGGTCATCACCAAGAGACTGCGCGTATCGCCTCGCATCGCCAGCTTCGTCGCTCCGCTCGGCGCGACGATGAACATGAACGGCTGCGGCGGCGTATGGCCTGCCGTCGTGGCGGTATTCGTCGCCCAGGTGTACAGCGTGCCGCTGGGCTGGTCGGATTACGTGCTCATCGTGCTGGTCAGCATGATCTCGTCGATCGGCGTCGCCGGGGTGCCGGGTCCGGCATCCATCTCGACGACCGTCGTGCTCACCGCGCTTGGCCTGCCTCTTGAAGGACTGGGTCTGGTGCTTGCGATCGATGCCGTCGTCGACATGGGCCGCACGGCTCTGAACGCCTCCGGCACGACCGTGTCGACGCTGCTGGTCGCCGTATCGGAAGGGGAATTCGATCGGGAATCCTACGAGCGGGATGAGGAAGACGAGCTCGAATTGAGCCACGCTTGATGGTGGAATAGAAAGACTGCCAGCCGTTATTGCGGCTGGCAGTCTTTTTTTATACGCAATGTGAACTATTCATGCTGTTCCCGACCCGAGGATGACTGCTGAAGGCCGGCTAAGAACGGTCGGCAGATCATTCTGCAAAGATAAAAGAATCCAAAAGACGATATACATCAGGCTCATCTTTTATCGTATAGGAATGGATTTTATTGGGATCGGGGTTTAATTCGATTACATCCATATTTTTGTTGTCCTTGAAATTCATGCCCACTGCAATATCATTCCTGTCCAATATGGCGATTTCGTAAGTGAATTTAACATCTGGATTTATTTTTCCGTTTTTAGCCGATACGGTTTTAATTTCACTTAATTTGTTCAGCACATTGCTGATGCTTTCTTTGTCGGTGAGGTTGATTTCTGTTTTCCCTCTCGTCTCTTTAGACGTTTTACTCACACGGACGGAAACGAGGTTGTTCTTATCCAATTTAGTTATAATTTCATTTAAGCTGCTCTTATCTTCAGCCAAGTAGGCATACAAGAAAAATCCTGCAATCGCAAGAATAATTATTCCCATATTCCACAGATATGATTTTTTCATTGTCTGCTAAATCGCTCCATTTCAAGTCAAACCCGTAAGGAAAGGCGGAACAGGCTGTGCACCAATGCATAAGGGAATAATATCCAGATTAGACTGGTTTAGCATAGTGTTCCACGATGGGATACAAATCGAGAAGGAACCACGAATAACAGGATGGTCGACGGGCGTCCCGGACAGCTGCTTGGCTCTTCCCGGCGGAAGGACCAGCGCTGTCAAAATAATGCCCCAAGTGTCCGCTCCAGGCCCTAAAAAGCCAAGAGGCATCCCCCGGCCGCAAAGCGGACAGGGGATGCCTCTTGAAGGAATGAAGGACAGAGCGCCATCCGGCTACAGAGACAGCCGGATATGGATGTCGGATGTTTCGATCAGGGAGTTGCGTCTCCAGAAAGCGGTGGCCGGGAACAGCGTGCCTTCCTGGGAGGACGGCTCCAGCGTCTTGCGCAGCAGCCGGTCCCTGTGGTCGCTGATCCATTCCGCGTCGTAATAGAGCACGGACATCGCCTCGTCGGAGCGGACCCCGACGAACGGCTGGAACCAACGGCTCCACGCGTCCCAGCTTCTCGGCGCCTTGGCGTAAGGAATGAGCACGGAAGCCTGACGGATGGAGGAGCCGAAGCACAGATGCAGCACGACGCGGTAATCTCCGCGCTCGGGATCGACGAGCGGCCCCGTGCGGGTGATGAACAGGTCGATGCAGCGGATGCGGCGGCCCGGTGCGGACAGCTCTTCTTCAAGCGCCTCCGGACGGAAGGACGGCCTTGCGGCCGTCTCGGCAGCCGGGGCCGGCTGGGAATAAGCTTCCGCGACCGCCATGTCCAGCGCGATCGGCGCGTCCAAGCCGGGAAACGGCGGCGGAGCCAAGAAGGCCTCGACCGCAGACGCAGAACAGACGGAAGGCGCAATGAAGCCCTCCTGCGCGGAACAGGCCGCGCGGTTGTCTTTCAGTGACATCCTGACATCTCTCCTTTGTGCGCTTACGGGGTTAGCTGACGGATTCGGGCCAGAGAGTAGCCCTACCAAAAGGAAAGAGACGCGGCTTCGGCAGCCCGGCCTGTTCCTTTCGGATTCACCCCGGCAAGCGTCGACAGACGCCCGCGTATTGGTTCCCCCGCTTCCACGATAAGTGGAATTCAGCAAATATGGTGATAGAGTGGTACATCATATCATAAGCCAGCCGGGCTTGTTTTGTAAAATACGATATTGACTGAAAATTCGATATATATCTGCCGCATTCTCGTTATAACCACGGATAACGGCGTTTAAGCGCTCTATCCGGCTATGGGTCCGCATATTTTAATGGAGAGCAGTCATAAGATCATCTTGATGATGGGCGAATACCGACCAGAAGGGATGGGGAAAGGAATGCCGCGTACCGGTACCCGGGGAGTCAAACGATCGGAGGCTCAGCGCTCGCAGCCGTCTTCCGGCAAGCAGGCTGCGCTCGAAGGCTGGAGAGGAGCCGTGCAGGAATACGTGCACGGGTACAACGAAGCCGAAGTGGAGCGGAGGCATGAGGTGCTCGGCGCCCTGCTGGAAGACAGGGATCACCGCCGGCGCCTGGAGGAACGTCTGCGCCGGCTGCGCCTCAGGGACGAGGAGCGCGGCATTCTGTCGCCGCAGAGCGAGACGAGAGCGACGCTGCTGAGGATCAACGAGTCCGCGACCGAAGTGTCGGTCGTCTTGAAGCTGCATGTGAAGCGTCATGTCGAGCATCGCGGCCGCTCCTACACCGAGGAGCGCCTCGAGCAGGAGCGCCTGTGGCTCGCCGAGGAAGGCGGAGCATGGCGCCTGACCCGGGTGGAGCCGATCGTCGGCGAGCGCAGGCCCAGATACGGCCATGCCGCGGCGGACAGCGCGCTGGCGGAGCATCGC